>DASXIG010000384.1:0-6252 GCA_036498105.1 Xanthobacteraceae bacterium
AACCGCCGGCGAGATCGGCGGCAAGGGCGGCAAAGCGCTTGCGCTGCGCACCGACGTGACCTCGCGGCGCGAGGTGGAGGACATGATTCGCCAGGCAACCGACAACTTCGGCACGATTCACTTCCAGTTCAATTCCGCCGGCGCGGCGCTGCGGCGGTCAACCTTCCTCGACATCGACGAGAAGCTCCTCGACGACACCTTTGCGCTCAACGTGAAGGGCACGTTCTACAGCATGCAGGCCATCCTTCCGCACATGCTGCGCAATGGCCATGGCGTGATCGTCAACATGGCGAGCATGGCGCACCGGCGCGGCGGGCCGGGCACGTCGATCCACTACGCCGCCGCCAAGGGCGCCGTGGTGTCGATGACGCTCGGCGTTGCGCGCGAGTTCGCGCAAGCCGGCATTCGCTGCGTCTCGATCTCGCCCGGGCCGATCCGGACGCCATTTCAAGCCGCGGCGCAGACCTCGCCCGAGCTGGTCCAGCGGTTTCTCGATGATGTGCCCATGAAGCGCTTCGGCGAGCCCGAGGAGATCGGAGAGCTCGTGCTGTTCGTCTGCTCGGATGCGTGCGGCTTCATGACCGCCGATACGATCTACGTAAACGGTGGTGGCGGCTGGCGGTGATCGGATTATTTGCCTTCCAGCGTGTTGATCGGTTCCCAGTCCGGGCCGGGCGGCGACAGCATCAGCTGCTTCGCCCGATGCATGAACAGGGCCGCCGGGGGGTCGTGATCGGCGATGCTTGCGAACACCTCCGCGGCGGCGGGGAAGTCCCGGGCGCGCCAGCATGCCAGCGCCTTGGCATAGAGCCGCGTGTCCAGCGACTGCGCGGGAGTCTGCATGCCCGCCGGGGCGAGCGGCTCATAGACGCGAAGGGGCTGCACCCGGCCGAGCACGCGAATCGCATCGACCTGGCGCCAGCAGAACGCCGCACCCGTGAGCGCCACCGTCGCCTCGGAAGCGAGAATGGAAGTGCCGAAATATTTGTTGGCGCCTTCGAGCCGTGATGCGAGGTTCACCACATCCCCGATCACTGTGTAGTTGAAGCGCCGTCCCGAGCCGATATTGCCGACAAGCGCTTCGCCAGAGTTCAAGCCGATGCGGTGGCGCAGCAAACGCCCCTTGAAAGCCGCCGCGGTCTTGTTGAGCTCGGTCAGCCGCTCGCCGCACGCGAGCGCCGCGCGCACGGCCTCGGTGGCATGGTCCGCGTCCTCGACCGGGGCTCCGAACACCCCGACGATAGCGTCGCCGATATACTTGTCGACGAAGCCTCCGTGCGCCTCGATGATGTCGGTCATTGCCGAGAGATAGACGTTCATGAGCGCGACCAGGTCGGTCGGCGGCATCTCCTCTCCGAACGAGGAGAACCCCGCCAAATCCGAGAAGAACATGGTGATGTTGCGCGTCTCGCCTCCGAGCGAGGGCAATTTGCTCGAGGCCATCATCCTTTCGACCACCGCCGGGGCGAGATAGAGCGCAAAGCTCTTGCGCAGGAGACGGCGGTTCTTGTCCGTAACCGCGAGCCGGAACCCGATGGTCACGAACAGCGCCTCGAGACCTGCAAACAGCGTTTGCAGGAGAGGGAGCACCACGGTGTGCTCGAACGCCGCAACCGCGGCAAAGGTCCAGCCCGCTGCGAGCGCTACGAAGCACAACACAGCACCGGCCGGGGGCAGCATGAGCGCGGTCAGCGCTGGTATCGCCGCGAAGGCCGCTGCGATCGCGCCGCTCGTGAGGGGGCCGGTCTCGATCAGCGCGTTGCGCCGTACGATGTTGTTGATCGCGGTGGCATGGATGTAAGGACCGGGGATGGAGCGCGCGGCGAACCCCTTGGTCGCAGGCGGCGGCAGAGCGCAGCGTTCCGGCGCGGGCCGCTCCGGCGCGGTGGCGAACCGCTTGGAGGTGATCTTGCGGTCTTCGGCCTCCTGAACCGTGCCCAGGATCACGGCTTTGCCGTCGAAATTGCGCCGGAAGAACTCCTTGTGGCCCTGCTCGGCGCAGACGAGGAGATCGGCGACCGAATAGGTCGGGATATCCTGCGAGCCGCCCTCGAAATTGAGCGTGAGCGCATTCGGGACCGTGGCCGGGATGCGGTATGCCGAGAACGTCAGCGTCGGGCCGGGGCCGGTTTCGGGCGCGGTGCCGAGCGCGCGCGCGGCGAGCTCCGCGGCAAAAGCCGTGACCGGCTTTCCGCCGATCGTGAAGGTCAGGGGGATGCGGCGCACGACGTCATCGGAATCGCCGTACACGTTGAGTATGCGAATGTTGTCGACGCCGACCGCAAACTGCTGCGCCCTGGTCGGCAGGACCGATTCCTCCCGCAGCTCGATCCCGCCGAGCACGAGCTTGCCGGCGCGGCCCGCGCTGTTGAGCGTGCGCAGAAACTCGCGGTCGAAGCCGCGCAGACGCCGCCCGAGCGGCTCGCCCTCGAACGGGATGTTGGAAAGCTCGATCGATCGCTCGAACACGATGTCGGTGCCGATCACCCGCGCGCCGCCCTCGATCACGGCGTTGAGCATCCGCCCGATCTCGGGGGTCCAAAGAAAGGTCGGGGAGTCCTTGAACGGCGCGGTGCGATAGGTTTCCGCGTCGATCCCGATGACGACCGCGGGCGAGGATGACGGCTCGTACCGGTTGCCATAAATCCGCCAGCGCAACGCGGTGAGGACATCGATGGACCAGCCCTGCAAGAGGTCGAACGGGGGCAGAACCACAACCATGCCCGCGAGCAGCGCAATACCGATGGCGGCGAGCGCATCGCGAGCGCGCAGCCGCTCCATCAGATAAGCTCGTCATTGCCGGGCTTGACCCGGCAATCCATCAGCTTGATCCGGAGTCGTCTTGCGAACAGGATGGATGCGCGGGTCAACCCCGCGCATGACGCAGCTGTCATCTAGCCGGAAGAGCCCAGGCGCAGGAGCCGACCAAGGATCAGCGTATTGCCTGGCTTGGCGCTCGGGTCGATCTTGAACACGACCTCCTGCCCATCCAGGCTTATGCGATACCGCCCGCCGGCGGCGAGTTGCCTGCCCCATTTGGCAAAGTCATAGAACTTGCCGTGCTGCAGATGCTCGCTTGTGACGTCCACGAGATAGCGCTCGCTGGTTTGATCGAGGCGCTCGATCAGCAGCGTACCCGGCGCCTTCAGCTCCAGGAGAGGCGAACGGCCGTAAAGAACAAGCTGCGGTTCCGCGGCCGGTTTGCCCGCGGCCGCGCTGCGAAAGATCCTGCCCGCAAACTGGCCGGGTTTGTTGCCCTCCAGCACCATCTTGCCGGCATCGCAGGCCACCTTGCTCCGGGCAACTCTTCCGCCCTGCACGTCGCTCTGATCGACTCCGACCGTTACCGTGCCCCCGGTTATGGTCTCGCGCACGCAGGAGGTCATATAGCTGAGAACAATGCCGTCACGCGCAGCGAGCTGGATGGTCTTGCCGGTCTCCACATAATCCATGAGCTCCACCCCCGGCGGGGCGCCGATGACGTTCTCCACCAGCGCAACCTCGACCGGAGCTGCGAGCGCGATGGGCGACATTCCGGTCGCAAGCGCAAGGACTGCTATCTGAATTCTGATCATCGCGCGCATCCCATGAGGGGAGATACCCATCCTATCACAACCGCCGGCGACAGCTCCAATGGCATTCTAGGACTAGCGGCCCGTCCAACCTCGACAGGAGTGAATTGCCGGATCGACCCGGGCAATGACCTGAACCGATTAACCGGTAGCATCTTTGCCTCCCCTAGCGAGGTACCCGGGCAGAGCATAGACACTCCCGCCGCCGGAAAATGTGATGGGCATCACACTTTGTCGCATTTTGCCCCTGTATCTGAACTTGGCCGGCCCCCGTGAGACTCTAGCTGTTCTGCCCGGCCCTGTGCGGCTCGACCGGCTGGCACCGCGCTTGGTAGGGTTGGGCTGGTTGTGCACGGGAGCTCCCTTTGGCGGACGTCAGCATCAAGGCCGGGCCGTTCTCCTTCGTGGGGCGGTGGGAAGCGCGGGCCGCTCCAAAGACTTGCGCCAGGTTCCAGACCCTGCTGCCTTACCGCGAACGCATCATTCACGTGCGCTGGAGCGGGGAAGCGTGCTGGATCCCGCTTGGCGCGCTGGATCTCGGCTTGCCCTACGAAAATCAGACCAGCTATCCGGCTCCCGGCGAGATCCTCCTGCATCCCGGTGGGCTCAGCGAGACCGAAATCCTGATCGCCTATGGCGGCGTGCGCTTTGCCAGCAAGGTCGGCCAGCTCGCTGGCAACCATTTCATGACGATTACGGAAGGTCGCGAGCATTTGCGCGCGCTCGGGGAGCACGTGCTCTGGCATGGCGCACAGGACATCGTGTTCGAGAATGTGCTTGGGGCGGCGTAATCCACCGCCGATATGCTCCTAGTGTGGCGGTTCAGAAGTCCGCATCATGCTTGCGGCGAGCCCGGTTGCGAACTTCTGAACCAAAGCCACACTAGAAACATAGGATTGCTAGTGTCCTTCGATTCCGAAATTCGCAAAAGAGTTTGCCGCGCGATGAAACGAATTTCGGAATCGGGACACTAGCCTCGCCGCCGCTTCACCCGCGCCATCTTTTCCAGGACTGCGCAGACCGCGGCAGTATCTTCCTCGGCATGTCCGGTTTTCATCGCCTTGTCGTAGATCGGTACCGTCGCATCGAACAGCGGCGTCGGACAACCGACCTGGCGCGCGAAATCGCCGATGACCGCCATATCCTTCTGCCAGACCGAGATCTTCATCGTCGCCTCGTCGTAGCGATCGCGCACCATCATGGGCGCGCGCAGCTCGAAAACCCGCGAGTTGCCGGCACCTGCGCGCACCATGTCGAGCACGACTTGCGGATCGAGGCCCGACTTGAGCCCCAGCACCATCGCTTCCGCGCTCGCGACATTGTTGATGGCGACCAGGAGGTTGGCGACGTATTTCATGCGGCTGCCGTTGCCGAAAGCGCCGAGATCGTACGCGGCGCGCGCGAACGCTGCAAACAGCGGACGCAGCTTGCGGATCGATTTGCGGTCGCCGCTGGCGTAGATCGCGAGATCCTTCGTCTTTGCCTGCGACCCCGTTCCGCTGACGGGGCAATCCAGCATCACATGGCCGGCCTTGCTCAGCGCCCGCTCGGCCCTGCGCTTGTCGTCGAGGGTAAAGGTGCTGGCCTCCACCAGGATGCGCGGGGATACGTGCGCATCGATGACGGCTCGCACGGTAACGTCAAGAGCCGCGGGAGTGGGCAGGCTCGTGATGATGGTCGGCACTTTGCTGGCGAGCGTCTTGGCATCCGGGGCAATGTCGACCCCGGCGCGCCGCTTGGCGCGGCAAACGGCCGGATTGATGTCGAAGCCCTCGACATGCCAGCCCGCCCTGACGAGGTTCTCGGCAAATGCGCCTCCCATGATGCCGAGACCGACAACGCCGACTGCTCGCGCCATTCGCAACTCTCCCAGCCCCTTGAGCTGACGATCTACACAGCCGCGGCACGTGCATTCAATCCCCTGACACAATCGTCACACCCCGGCGGAAAGCTTCCGTACGGCTGCGTAATCTCCTATCGTTGCTGCGGTCACGCGGGAGGGAGCTGCATGCGGATCGGAATCGCCGGTGTGGGCAAGATGGGGGCGGCCATTGCGCAACGGCTCATCGAGGTGGGCCACGATCTGACCGTATGGAATCGGACCCCGGACAAGGTGAGCCCGCTGGTGAGTGCAGGCGCCAAGGCGGCCGGCAGTCCCGCCGAGCTTGCGCGCGACGCCGAGGCGATCATCACCATTCTGACCGATGCGGCAGCGATCGATGCGGTTTACGGCGGTCCCGCCGGTCTGATTGCTGGAGATGTTACCGGCAAGCTGTTCATCGAGATGAGCACCGTCGCCCCGCAGACCGAAACGGGGCTGGCGGAAAGGGTGCGGGCGAAAGGTGCCGCAATGGTGGAATGTCCGGTCGGCGGCACGACCGGGCCCGCCCGCCAGGGCACGCTGATCGGGCTGATGGGGGGCGAAGCTGCCGATGTCGAGCGCGCAAGACCCATTCTCGACCAGCTCTGCCGCAGGCTCGAGCATTGCGGTCCCATCGGCGCAGGCGCGGTGATGAAGCTCACCATCAACATGCCGCTCATGATCTATTGGCAGGCGCTCGGCGAGGCACTTGCGCTCTGCCGGCCGCTCGGGCTCGATCCCACGCGGCTGATGGAGCTCCTGGCGGATACATCAGGCGGGCCGAACGTGCTGAAGGTGCGCGGGCCCGCGGTGGCGGCC
>DASXIG010000385.1:0-2941 GCA_036498105.1 Xanthobacteraceae bacterium
AATGGCGAACCAGTGCTCCGATCTCGAGCGCGCCATCTTTGCGTCCGATCTGATCGAGACCGGCAATGCCGTTGATGTCCACCAGCAGCGCCGGGCGGTCGAGCCGCATGTTGAGGGTGGCAACGAGGCTCTGTCCCCCGGCAACGAGCCGTGCTTCGTCGTGCGCCAGCAAATCGATGGCATGGGCGATCGAACGCGCCCTGGCATAGTCGAAAGGTGACGGCTTCAGAGCTTCCTCCCCGCGACGTTTTGCGCATTGTCGCTGACGGGGGCTGGAGGTCAATCCTAGTGTGGCGGTTCAGAAGTCCGCATCATTCGTGCCGCAAAATCGATTGCGGACTTCTGAACCAAAGCCACACTAGAATCAAAGGTTTGCTAGTGTCCTTCGATTCCGAAATTCGTAAAATTGAGCTTACCGCGCGATGGAACGAATTTCGGAATCGGGACCCTAGTACCCGGATCAGAGTTGAGTGATACGGGGACCGCTTTTCCGACCTCATCCTGAGGAGCGCGCGTTCTTCACGCGCGCGTCTCGAAGGATGGGGCCGCGCCGCCCTCTCTCCCTTCGAGACGCCGGCAGCGAAGACGCTGCCGGCTTCTCAGGGTGAAGGCAGAGAGTTCTCATGTTGCTCGACTCACCGTTTAAGGAAAGTAGGTACTAGGCGGAGGTGGCATCGACGATGCGTCGGACGATGTCGATGGCCCGCCGCATCAACGTCATCGAAGCTTCCACCGTCCGGAAGGCGGCATGGGACGTGAGCGTCACGTTCTCCATCAAGGCCAGGGGATGGCCCGGTTTGAGGGGCTCGGCATGGAACACGTCAAGCCCGGCATGCCCGATCTGTCCGCTCCTGAGAGCCTCGATCAGCGCGGCCTCGTCGATCAATGCTCCACGCGCGGTGTTGATCAGAATGACGCCCGGCTTCGTCCGCGCGAGCTGCTCGGCTCCGAGAAGCCCGCGTGTTTCGTCCGTGAGCGCGAGGTGCAACGAGATCACGTCGGCGCGGGAGAGGAGCGTATCGAGATCGACCAGAGCCGCGCCGGCGTCGGAGCGCGGCGTTCGGTTCCAGGCGATCACCTGCATCCCGATGCCGCGTCCGATGCGGGCGACTTCACGGCCGATCCCGCCCACTCCAATCAGCCCGAGGGTCTTGTCCTTGAGCTGCATGCTCTCGAGCGGGTCCCAGATGCCGCGGCGCACGGCGCGGTCCATGCGCGCAAGCTCACGGCAGCAGGCGAACATCAGCGCCATCGCATGCTCCGCGACCGCGGTGTCGCCGTAGCCTTTGATCGTATGCACCTCGATGCCGAGCCGGTTGAGGGCTGCGACATCCATGTAGCTCGAGGCGCCGGTGCCGAGAAAAACGATGTGCTTGAGGCCCGCACACTGCGCGATCATCTCGGTCGGCATATAGGAGTGATCGTCGAGGCAGATATCGTACCCCGCCAGAAGGCGCGGCAGATCGGAAGACGCAAACGCCTCACTGTTGATCGCGATGGGCGGATCGTCGGCACGGGTAACCCGCGTGAAAACCGGTGCAAGCTGCTTGTTGCAATCGACGAACAGCGTTTTCACCGGCTTGACCCTGTCCCGTTCCAGCCATGGTACATGGCACTGTCGGGCACAATGGAGGAGGCAAATGCCGGGAGAATTCAAGGGCAAGGTCGTCGTCGTTACCGGCGGCAGCCGCGGCATAGGCCGGGGCATTGCGATGGCATTCGCGCGCGAGGGCGCGCAGACAGTGCTCGCCTCGTCCTCGGAGGAAAACCTCGCAGCGGCCGCGAAGGCGATTGCCGCGCTGGGGCCGCAGCCGCAGACCGTGACTGGCGATCTGCGCACGCTCGCCGCCTGTGAGCAACTGTACCGCAGCGTGAATGAAAGCTTCTGGCGTTGCGATATCCTGGTGAACAATGCAGGCGCCACGCGCGCCGGCAACTTTCTCGAGCTTTCGGACGAGCTGTGGCTCGACGGCTTCGCCCTGAAATTTTTCGGCGCCGTGCGTCTCACGCGCCTGTTCTGGCCGCTGCTCAAAGCCGCGCAGGGCCACCTCGTCAACATCATCGGTGGGGCGGCGCGCACCGTCGAGCCCGAGTTTCTCATCGGGGGATCGGTGAATGCCGCGGCCGCGAACTTCACCAAAGGGCTTTCTCGCCTGGGGATGCGGGACGGCGTTCACGTCAATGCCATCCATCCCGGCCAGACCGCGACCGAGCGCACGGAGCGCTTGCTGGAGCAGCGCGCCGCGGCGGCGGGCAAGACCGTGGACGAAATACGCGCGGCTACGCTCGAAAAAAGCGGAACGCGCCGCATGGCAACGCCGGAAGACATCGCCGAGCTCACGCTGTTTCTGTGCTCGGAACGCGCGCGGCAAATCCAGGGCACGGCCATCGCAGTCGACGGCGGCACTACGCTGGGCCTCTATTGACTTGCAGTTTTCCAGCGGCTGATCTCATACGCTTGTGAATTGCCCCGGGCCACAGGAATGAGCATCCTGGGTTTTGCAATGTGCCGGAGCTTCGTCCGGCGTTTGGGAGGACGACCATGCGTAAACTCACTCGGCGAGCCGCAGGCGCGGCCGCGTTTGGCCTGGTTCTGGCCACATCCATCGCTTTTGCCCAACAGGCGCAGACGGTTCGGGTGCGCGGGACGGTGGAAGCCACGGACGGGCCTGTCATCACCGTCAAAGCCCGGGACGGCAAGACCTACAAGGTCAAGCTCACCGACAACGCGGCCGTGCGCGGCATCGTCAAGGCGTCGCTTTCCGATATCAAGGAGAATTCCTTCATTGGCGTTACCGGTATGCCGCAAGCCGACGGGACGCAGAAAGCCGTGGAGATTCACATCTTCCCCGAACCCATGCGCGGCACCGGCGAAGGACACCGGCCCTGGGATCTCATGCCCAACAGCACCATGACCAATGCAACCGTGGCGCAGATGGTG
>DASXIG010000386.1:0-3214 GCA_036498105.1 Xanthobacteraceae bacterium
TAGTCCCGTGGAATGCGGCAGCGGCCTCATTTCCGACATGAGTTTCACCAAAAAATGAAGGGCGTGCAATCTGTCGGGCGTCGGAGTCACTGGTCGTGACGGTTTGCGTATCTGGCATTCCATTTCGTGCGCTGCTGTGGGTCGTGCTCCTCTCGGTTGTGCTCGCGGCAGGTGCGAGCGACGTGCTCGCGCAGGCCGAAAAGACCGCGCCCGAGCTGCGCACCGCCGACGACGAATTTTCCCGCCAGCTCAGCGAGCTCAAGCGGACCTTCGCCGATCTGAGCAAGAAGTTCGAGAACAGTGCGCAAACCATTGATGGCCTCACCAATGCCGAGGCGGCGCGCAAAGAGATCGAGGCTCTGAGAGATGACGTCGGCAAGCTGCTTGGCGCGGTTGCCGACAACGGCACGGTTTGGAGTCTCGGCAGCAAGGCGCTCACGCACGCCGAGGAGAAGCTCAGGTCGCTCGAGCAGGAAACGCGCTACAAGCAAGAGGACCGACAGTTCCTGATCGAGCGATGGCGCGAGCTGAAGGAGGCGACCGAAGCCGCCATCAAGGAGCTGGAGGGTGCGCGCAAGGAATTCGCAGAGCTGCTGCGCAAGCTGCAGACGAGCGAGGACTTCATCGACGAGCTGCTGCAGATTCGCGAGCACCAGCGAGCGCTCGACGTCATTCATACCCTCACCGATGGGATTCGGGACGCGTCGGACAAGCTGAAGAAGCTGCTCGGGACGATCAAGACGCCCGGGGCGTAGGCGTGCGTTTTGGCGCGCTCGGCGCGGCGGGCTTGCTGCTCGCCCTTGTACTTCCTCTTGCACTTGGGTCGTGCGGCACGGACAGCGGCACTGGTTACATCGAGATCAAGGCCGTTCCCCCATCCTCCCTCCTGCCGCTCTATCTCGACGCGGTGAAGCTTGAGCCGCTCAGGAACGGCAGCGCTTTGCTGCGCCACAAGGTCGGGATGACCAAGCTGCAAACCGAAGGGGAGGGCGGCTACCTCGCGGTTCTCTGCACCATTGATGTGAAGAAGAATCGCATCACCAGCATCACCATTTCGGCGCTAAGCCGGCCGCCGCGTTGCCAGTGCGCGCGCACCGGCGGTGCCGATGCGACCGGCAGCCGAACCTGTATCGGGTAGAGCAGTCCCCGATCACGCTGCTGCCTGAAGGCAAGTTGGTATTCGAACCGTCGCACGCGCCCCACCACGTCCACCGCCGGCTCGAAGAGAGCGCGTACGCGCCGTGGCGTGCGTTAGTGAAACCGACTTGCTGCGCCCGGAATGACACTACCGCATGTTGCCCCAGGGATCGGCAACCTTCTGGTCGGGGATTCTGCGCAGCGCGTCCTTGTAATCCTTCTCAGCCGCGGCCTTCTTCTTTTTTTGATCATCAGTCTGCTGGCTGGCTTCCGAGCGCTTGGATCCCTTTCCGCGAAACTGGGCATGGGCGGGCGCGATCAACAGCGCCATGGCTGTCAGCACAATAACGAGCTTCCGCATTAGACTTGCCCTCCTGGCGAGGGTCGTGCCCCGGCAGCGTTGTAATGTTTGTTCTCGGCGAAATTTGGACTACGCTTGCGCAAGAACGACAAGGCCCCGAATCCATGCATGGGGCTTGATCGAGACGGGAGTTCTTAATGAAGTCGAAACCTATTGCGGCGGCGCAGTTTGCGCTTGCGGTCGCCGGGTTCCTGTACCTGTGTGCAGGCACCAATGCTCAGGAGAAAGCTCCGGCGCCGGAGGCGCCCCGCCCATCCATAAATGTTCCGGGAATCACCCCTGAGGTACTCTCGCGGACGACGGTGCCGGGCGTGCCGGGGAAGCTCGCTATCGCCACCCGCGTCACCTATGAGCCGGGCGCGCGGCGCGGCAAGCACTACCATACGAGCCAGGTCTTCTTTTACGTCCTCGAAGGATCCATGGTTGTGCAGGACGAGCGAAAGGAGCCGATCACCTTGAAGCCGGGCGACTCCCTCCTCATCAAACCGGGAACGGTCCACGCCCACTGGAATGCGAGCCCGACGGCAAAACTGGTGTTCACCGAATTCATCCTCGTGGATGAAGGGCAGCGCAGCACGGTAGCCATTGAGCCGTAGTGCTACTACAGGGGGAGGCGAGCGCACCGAGCTTGTTGCGCTCGACCAAGCCTGGATCTTCACTTCAGACGGTCTCGAATCTTCGCCAGTCCGGCATGCGCGCAGTTGTCATCCAGCTTGGCGCCCGGCGCGCCGCTCGCGCCAATGGCCCCGATCGTTTCGTCTCCGAGCTTGATGACAACGCCGCCCCCAAAAAACATGACGTGGGGCAGTTTCGAGAGCGGCGCAATCGAATCCTCGCCCTTCGCCCGTTCGGCCAGAGCAATCGTATCGTTCTTGAATGACACACTGGTGTACGCCTTGTCGTGGGCGCTATCGAGGGTGTGTATGCCCGCGCCGTCTCCACGCAGCGCAACGATGGTCGCGCCGTCGGCATCGAGCACAACCGCTGTTTCCCTGTAGCCTTGCCCGGCGCATACCGAAACTGTCTCGCTGGCGGCCTCGACCGCGAGCGCCCACGGAATGCGATGCGTCAGCAACGTATCCGCCGTGGATGGCGATCCGATCATTGCGGCTGCTACTGTGAGTACGCCTGTGTGGAAGACCTTCATGGTTCATTTCCTTATGACATCGAGCTCGCTGTCTCTACCACGCCATCCTTCGCCTTCGTAGGGGCGAGGCATCGCCTCGCCCTCTTCGATGCGCACTGCCCCTACGGAGAGAGGCGGCTGACAGTTGGATGATGGAAGCGCCGGGTATTATCGCATCGCTCGAAAGGACCCGATGACGCAGCGGGGCCATTTCGATATGCTGCATGGTCGTTTTCTCCATGGGTCTGAGCGATCATTCCCATGCGGCCTGACGTGAAGGGATGCAATCCATGATCCTGATGCGAACCGGGTGTGCGCTTGCGGCCGCGGGTGCGCTCGTCACGGCAGCGGCGGCACAAACGCAGACGCAGCGCTCGCCTTGGCCGCCCGGCGACGAGCTTGGGATGGCCAACACGCTGGGGCCCTCGACTTGGCAGCGCTGCGCAGCCCATCTCGCCGATCCCAAGGCGAAATCGTACGAGCTCTCATACCTGCGCTCGAACACCATGCCGCAATCGCCCTTCGGCGTGCCGCTGCGAGACAAATACAGGCCGACCGTGGGCATTCCCGGTACGCGGCACGCCTTCAAC
>DASXIG010000387.1:0-6089 GCA_036498105.1 Xanthobacteraceae bacterium
GAAATCGGTGCTCTTGAGCTCGGGATGGCTCTCGAGGTCAAGCCCGCAGGCCTGCATGAAGCCGAGCGCCTCCGAGATGCGATCGGCGAGCTCCTCATAGTGGTGGGACTGTGGGGAGTCCTTGACGAAGCCGAGCGTCCATTGGCGCACATTGGCAAGGTTTGCGTAGCCGCCGTGCACGAAGGCTCGCAGCAGATTGAGCGTCGCAGCCGAATGGCGATAGGCCTCGATCTGCCGTGCCGGATCGGGACGGCGCGCCGCCTCGGTGAATTCGGCGTCGTTGATGATGTCTCCACGGTAACTCGGTAATTCCTTGCCCTGCCTCTTCTCCACCGGACTTGTTCGCGGCTTAGCGAATTCTCCGGCGATGCGCCCGACCTTCACCACCGGCAGCGCCGCGGCATAGGTGAGAACAACCCCCATCTGCAGGAACACACGCAGATAATCGCGGATGTTGTTGGCGCTGACGTTATTCGCGCTTGGCTCGGAGAAGCTCTCCGCGCAATCGCCGCCCTGCAGCAGGAATCCCTCACCCAGGGCTACGCGGCCGAGCGCCCGCCTGAGGTTGCGCGCCTCGCCCGCGAATATCAGCGGAGGGAAGCCGGCGATCTCCCGCTCAACCGCCTGTAACGCCGCCTTGTCCGGATAGTCCGGCACCTGCTGGATCGGCTTCTGCCGCCAACTCTCGCGGGTCCAACGTTCGGGCATGACCACCCTCTCTTACGAACCTTAGCCCGCAGCGCGGGCAAAACTTCAATTCCCGGCTTATAAATCGGCCGCACCAGTGCCGCAACGCGCCGCCTTTTTCGGCGGATGATGCCTATTCCGCGGCCTCGCGCACATAGCTCATGGCTTTGTCGCGCAAGGTCACCAGCTCCTCGGCGGCAGTCGGGTGCACCGCCATGATCGCATCGAAATCGCTCTTGGTGGCCTTCATCTTGATGGCAATGCCGACGAGCTGGATCATCTCGCCCGCGTCCGGACCGACGATGTGGCAGCCGACCACCCGATCGGTATCGCCGTCAACGACCAGCTTGAAAAAGGCGCGCGTGTCGCGCCCGGCCAAGGACATCTTCATCGGCCGAAACGTCGTCTTGTAAATATCGACCTTGGCCAGCCGCTCGCGGGCAGCCGCCTCGGTGAGACCGATCACTCCAACTTCGGGCTCGGAGAAAACCGCGGTGGGCACATTGCTATGGTCCACGGCCGTGGGTCTGTTGCCGAACACGGTATCCGCGAAGGCATGGCCCTCTCGTATCGCCACGGGCGTGAGGTTGACCCGGTTGGTGACGTCGCCCACCGCATAGACGTTGGGGACCGACGTGCGCGAGAACTCGTCTACTTCGATGCCGCCATTCTTCGCGATGCGCACGCCGGCTGCCTCGAGGCCAAACTGCGAAATGTTGGGCCAGCGGCCGGTCGCGAACATGACACGGTCCACGATGAAGGATTTACGGTCCGACAGATCGACGCAGAGACCATGATCGACCTTCTCGACCGCCTCCACCGTCTGTCTGGTGATGACGGTGATGCCACGCCGCTCCATCTCGGAACGCAAATGCTCGCGCACGTCGTCGTCGAAGCCGCGCAGAATATTTTCACCGCGGTAGACCAGAATGACTTTCGCGCCAAGTCCGCGGAAAATTCCGGCAAACTCGACCGCGATGTAGCCGCCACCCTGGATCAGAATACGCTGCGGGAACTGCTCGAGATGAAACGCTTCATTGGACGAGATGACATGCTCAAGTCCGGCAATGTCTGCTCCCATATGCGGCGCCGCGCCGGTAGCGATCAGGATGGTGTGAGCATGCACCCTCTCGCCGGTCGCAAGGAGCCGAACCGTATGGGCGTCCTCCAGAGCGGCGCGGCTTCTTGCCAGCACCACTTTGGCCCGCTCAAGCGTAGCGATATAGGCGGCCTCGAGCCGCGCGATCTCGCGGTCCTTGTTGGCAATGAGATTTGGCCAGCTGAACGCCGGCTCATCGACGGTCCAGCCGTAGCCCGCGGCATCCTCGAAATCGTCCGCAAAGCGCGCGGCATAAACCAGCAGCTTCTTGGGGACGCAGCCGCGGATCACACAGGTTCCGCCGACCCGGTATTCTTCCGCCACCATGACCCGGGCACCGTAACCCGCGGCAATCCGCGCCGCCCGCACGCCCCCCGACCCGGCACCGATGACGAAAAGATCGACCTCGCGATCAGCCATTCAGGCTACCTGCGCGTTGCGGTGAAATGCGATCAGCAGCGCAGCAAGCTCGGTCTGCTCCCCGTCCCTTACGACGTCCCTTACGGGGAGAGGGTTGGGGTGAGGGCACAGCTTCACGGCGACGACAGTGGCCCCTCACCCCCACCCTCTCCCCGCTCCAAGAGAGCGGGGAGAGGGAGTCCGACCGAGTCTGCGGCACCTTTGTGCATCAACTTCTCCGAATGCGCTTAGATCTCGTGGCCGCGTTTCTTCATCTCGGCGCGCATCTTGTCGATGACCTCTCCCGAGAGCCTGTCCGCCCAAGCTGCTGCAGTTCTCAGGCTCTCATTTGCGATTTGGGGCTCTTGCACAAGCAGCTTCTGGCCAAGCGGGGACTTATAGAAGGCAAGCGTGTCCTTGAGCTCCTGTTCCGTAAGGCGAGCCGTGTAGAGACGCGCTGCCTCAGCGAGGACCTCGGCAGTGCGCGGAGCAAAATCAGCACGCAACTTGGCGGCAACCTCGTTGAGATCCTTGCTCAGCATGGGATTGGTTTGAAGAAAGATCCCTTTTGCCTTCTCTACGACGCCGACGACCAAGGGATCGAACAGCGTCTTCACCCCTTTGATCGTAACCAGTTCCTTGGCCATTGCCATTGAAGCAGCGGAAGGCTGCTGTTGAGCACCCGCGACGCTGGCGGACAGGGCAAGCCCAATCCCAAGCAGCACGGCGCGGGCAGTGCTTGCGATGGTGCAACCGAACATGAACTCACTCCTCCCTCACGAAGAACTCAAGACCGCTCGACCACGCGCACCCCACCCGCACCCGCGAGCACGGCCACATGGGCAAGCCCGATAAACAGGCCGTGCTCGACCACGCCGGCAGTGCGGTCGAGTTGCTCCGCAAGCGCTTTCGGATCGGCGATCCGTTCGAATGCCACGTCTAGAATCCAGTGCCCGCCATCCGTGACGAAAGCGTGACCGTCCTTATCGCGCCGGAGCAAGGTGGGACCAACGCAGCCGACGGCCGTGGCGGCAGCTTCGATCATGCGGCGGATCGCGGCCAAGCCAAAGGGCACCACCTCGACCGGCAGCGGAAAACGACCTAGCGCGGACACCCATTTGGATTCATCTGCTATCACGATCATGCGCGCGGAGGCAGAGGCGACGATCTTCTCGCGCAAGAGGGCACCGCCGCCGCCCTTGATCAGGCTCAGATCAGTCGCGATCTCGTCCGCGCCATCCACGGTGAGATCGAGCTCCGGCACCTCATCCAGGGTCGCCAGCGGCACGCCTAACGCTTCGGCTTGGCGCCTCGTTGCCTCCGACGTGGCGACGGCGATCACGTCGAGCCCGGCACGCACCCGCTGCCCGAGGAGCCCGACGAAGTGCTTGGCGGTCGAGCCTGAGCCGAGGCCAAGGCGCATGCCCGGCTGCACGAAATCAAGCGCCCGCGCCGCGGCCGCATGTTTTTGAGCTTCGACGTCCATGGTCTTGGGGAGGCTACAACGCGTTCGAGTGAAATTGGAACACGCTCTAGCTGCTCAAGCAGGAAAGTCCTAGCCCTACACCGGCCGTTGCCATCCCGCACACCCCCGTCGCAGGGGAGCGCGCCTATCTTGCGTTCGCTGCGATCCGTCGGTAGAGCACGATGACTTTCCTTCGAATCGTCATCCTGCTCTACGCCTTTAGTTTACGCATGTCCCTTTTTCGCAAAAGTGGTCACCACTTTTAAGGGACATGCTCTAGCGATGCCGGTCATGGTCCCGCCCATTGTTGTATTCGATCTCGACGGGACGTTGATCGACACCGCGCCCGATCTCGTCGCTACGCTCAATCTCGTTCTGGCCCGGATCGGCCTGCCGAGCGTACTCTACGCTGAGGCCCGCAACATGGTTGGAGGCGGGGCGCGCAAAATGATCGAGCGTGCTCTTGTCGCGGAAGGGCGCAGTCTCGTTCCAGCTGAAATAGACGGGCTGGTGCGAGATTTCATCGAGCATTATGCCGCCCATATTGCCGACCGCTCGCGACCATTCGACGGGTTGGAAGCCGCCCTCGACACATTGGCCCAGCGCGGCTACCGGCTGGCAGTGTGCACCAATAAGCTGGAATGGCTTTCGCGGCGGCTGCTCGATGCGCTCGGGCTGACCTCCCGCTTTGTAGTCATTTGCGGAGCGGACACGTTCGGAGTGCAAAAACCGGATCCGCAGCTGTTGCGGCGCACCTTGGACCTGGCGGGCGCTTGTGCGCGCAAAACCATAATGGTGGGCGACTCCCTGAACGACGTGGCGATGGCAAAGGCCATGCGGGTTCCCGTCATCGCGGTTGATTACGGTTACACCGAGACACCCGTGCTACAGTTGGGCGCGGACCGCGTCATCAGCGACCTGGCCAAGCTCCCGGAAGCCGTTTCGGAGCTTGCGGCGGCAACTGCCTAGTGCCGCCGATTTGAAGTTCCTACGGTGGCAGCCGCGAGCTCGTAAAGGAACTTCAAATCGAAAAAGCGGCACTAGAATCATAGCTTTGCTAGTGCCCCCTTTGCTTCCGAAGTTCGTGTCAGAGGGTGCTGCAATGTATCACGAACTTCGGAAGCGGGGCACTAGGTTACTTGACCGCCAAATTACCTTATCGGCGCCACAGTTTAGGCTGACCGTTGCGCTTCTCTCGTGCGGCGGGATCCCGGGGCGTGTGGATCCTGCACGTTGCGTTCTGGGGTATGGCGGCTCCACGCCGCCAATGTGGTGGGGTCATCATGAGTCGAGTCATTGCCATCATGGCATGTGGCTTCACGGTTGCGGCGTGTTCCGCGTCCATACCGAGCCTGAACTTCCTTAATTCATCTCCTCCGACCGCAGCCGTGCGGTTCGAATCCGAGCCGCCGGGCGCGGAGGTCAAAACCTCCTCGGCACAGAGTTGCCATACCCCGTGCGAGCTCAACATCCAGGTTGCCCCGGAATTGTCGGCGACCATTGCGCTTGCTGGCTACCAGGCGGAGACCGTCTCGCTGCACTCCGAGGGAGGATCAGCCTTCTCCTCGGCACGGCTATCGCCGAACCCGGTTCACGTGCAGCTTCAGCTCGCTCCGATCGCGCCGGCTAAGAAGAAAATGAGAAAAAGGCCGGCAGTGGCCTCGGCGGCCGCACGAGCGAAGTCGTCGGTCGCATCGGCCGCGGACGCACCAGCGCCCATGTCTGCCGCCGCACCCGCGGCCCCTGCCAGCGAAAAAGCCGCATCCGCTTCAAATTACCCTTGGCCGGAGCCACCCAAGCAGTGAGCCAAGGCGGCAACCCGCGGCGCACCTTTACCATCTGGTCGCTATCCGGCAGAATCCCCATATAATCTAGGCTGCCGCCGCGGGCGAGCGGGGGCAGGTTGCCGGATTCACGCCGAAGCAGGCAAACCTCGCGGCCGGAAACGCCGGGCGCTCGGCCGCTCGTCGCTGACCAGAAAGACGAGTGCATACACCTGATGTTCAAAAGCGCTGAAATTACCGCAAGCCGGCCTCAAGGGGAGAGCCTGGTGGATCCGTTCGGACGGGCCATCACGTACCTTCGCGTTTCAGTGACGGACCGATGCGACTTCCGGTGCGTATACTGCATGTCGGAGCACATGAGCTTTCTGCCCAAGACCGACCTCCTGACCCTGGAGGAGCTCGATCGGCTGTGCAGCGCCTTCATCGCCCGGGGCGTGAGGAAGTTGCGTCTGACCGGCGGTGAACCCCTGGTTCGCCGTGGGATCATGACCCTGTTCAATTCCCTGTCCCGCCATATACATTCGCGCGCCCTCGACGAGCTCACATTGACCACGAACGGCTCGCAGCTGCCCAGACATGCGCGCGAGCTGGCGAGCCTCGGCGTGCGGCGGATCAATGTTTCGCTCGATACGCTCGATCCCGACAGGTTTCGCGC
>DASXIG010000388.1:0-2555 GCA_036498105.1 Xanthobacteraceae bacterium
CTCGATCTCCTTGATGAACTGGCTGATCTTGGCCGCCGCCGCCTCGGCCTGCTCGCGCTGGATGCGGATCAGGGACGCCTTGTGCTCCTGGAACGAAAATACGATTTCCGAGAGCCCGTTGGTGAGGAGCGCAATGCACACTACGGCGAGAAACAGGCCGACATATTTGCGGAACAGCCGCCCGCGCACCCGGATCGGCGCCGCCTTCCCGGGCGCCAGTTCAGCGGGGTTAATGTCAGGCGCTCTCACGCGATTACCTCGCGGCACGGCTGACGCAGCCCGCCAGAAGCGCGGGCGTGGACGAGGCACGCGCCGCCTGCGCGGAAAAACGTCTGCCTCCCGCTCCTATAAAGAAGTTTGCGCCGTTCAAACATGATCGGGCATGCGGTATAGCATTTTTGCCCTTGCGGCGGGTAGGGCCGGGGCTACAACCGAGGCCAAGGCAGGGTGGACAGAGGCGCGCATGCCGCGGCGAGGCCATACGGAACTTACCCCGGTCCTATGGGCGGCAGCGTTCTTTATCATGACTGCTGTGGCCGAGCGCGCGAGCGCGCAGGACGCGGTCGCGCAGTTCTATCGCGGCAGGCAGATCACCGTGATCGTCGGCTCCTCGGCGGGCGGCGGCTACGACATCTATGCCCGGCTGCTTGCGAGGCACATGCCCAAGCACATTC
Source organism: Xanthobacteraceae bacterium (assembly GCA_036498105.1). GTDB lineage: Bacteria > Pseudomonadota > Alphaproteobacteria > Rhizobiales > Xanthobacteraceae > VAZQ01. The sequence goes on from DASXIG010000388.1 coordinate 675, forward strand.
CCGGCAATCCCGGGATGACGGTGACCAATATGCCGGGCGCGGGCAGCAATGCCGCGGCGGCGCACGTTTACAATGTGGCGCCGAAGGACGGCACCGTCATCGGCGCGCTGCAGAACAGCGCCGTGCTCGATGCCCTGCTCGGCGCCTTTCTCGGCGATACCAGGCGGCTGCGCCACGACGCCACGAAGTTCGTGCATGTCGGGTCCGCAACCGTGGACCATTACGTCTGCATCGCCCGCGCCGATGCGTCGGTGAAATCCTTCCAGGAGCTGCTCACCCGCGAGCTCGTGATCGGGGCCAGCCAACCCGGTACCTCGACGCGCGATTATCCCGCCATGCTCAACAACCTGACCGGCAGCAAAATTCGCCTCGTCAGCGGCTATCCCGGTACCCGCGAGATCACGCTCGCCATCGAGAAGGACGAGGTGAAGGGCCTGTGCGGCTTCAGCTGGTCGAGCCTGCAGGCGCAAAGGCCGGACTGGCTCAAGTCCGGGTTCATCCGCGTGCTGGTGCAGGAGCACTCCAAGGGCCACCCGGACATCGACAGGATGGGCGTGCCGGTTGCGGTCGATTTCGCAAAGGGCCCGGAGAATCGCCGCGTGATGGAGCTGGTCTACAGCTCGGAAACGTTCGGGCGCCCTTACATGATCGCGCCGGGGGTGCCGGCGGATCGCATAGCGACGCTGCGCGCAGCTTTCATGCAGACCATGCGCGACGAGGAGCTGTTGGCCGAGGCGCGGCGGACCGGGATCGAGATCGACCCGATCTCGGGCGAGGAATTGCAGGCTCTGGCGGAAAACATCTTTGCCACGCCTGCGGACGTGGTCGAACGCGCCAAGCACGCAATGGAGTACAGGGGGCCGTAGAGCAGGATGACTTTTCTTCGAATCGTCATCCTGCTCTATGCCTCTGTTTGCGCATGTCCTTTTTCACAAAAGTGCTTCACACTTTTGCGGGACATGCTTTTGCGTCGGCACCGTAACCTAAACCAAGGATTGCCGTCCGGCCTGCCAAGTCTATGACCTGGGTGGTGGGGCCTGGGTGCGAAGGTCGCTTTCGCCAGCCGCAGACAAACACATCGCAGCTCACGCAACGATCACGCCCGCCGATCGTTCGCACGAGTTCTGCCGCCGTTCAGCTCACCCGCGCCTCAGGCCGCCGACGTTAGCAAGCTTGGCTTGGAGCCGAGGGCTACTGCAAAGGCCGGCCGTGCATCGATCGCAGTCTGCCAGCGTTCGAGCTCCAAATAGGCTGGGCGCTCGATCGGAAACTCCAGGCAGCGTTTTACGATCGAGCCCAGCGCAATGTCGGCGATGGTAAAGCGATCAAGAGCAAACCAATCGCGCCCCGCGATGTGGCCATCGAGCATTTTGAGCTGAGCGAGAAGATCCGTACTTTGCGCGGCGAAATCGGGCGCACGTTCCGTGTGCGCCTTCTTGGCGTCCCTGAACACGGCGACATACGGCGTGTTCAGGGCGCCGAGCAGCCAGTCCATCCAACGCTCGACCATGGTGCGCTCCGCCGCCGTCGCGCCGGTCAGCGTCGGCCCGTACATCGCGGCGAGATAGCGAAGGATCGTATGAGACTCCCAGACAACGAGCTCGCCGTCGACCAGGGTCGGGACCTTCGCGGTGGGATTGAGCTTCCGGTATGCCTCGGTCAGCGTGTTGCCGAACTGACGACCGTAGTCCTCGCGTACATAGGCCAACCCGAGCTCCTCGAGACAGAAGATGATCTTCTGCACGTTTCCCGACGTCTGTCGACCGAGCAATCTGATCATTCGTCCTCCTTGGGTCCTCACTGCAGTCCCGTCGCTTCGATGATGTCGACCCCGCGCACGCGATCCACCAGATAGATCAGCCCGCGATCGTCGACCGTGAC
>DASXIG010000389.1:0-6556 GCA_036498105.1 Xanthobacteraceae bacterium
ATACTCGTTCCACACCCAGGGCGACGGCAAGGACTCGTTCCTGCTCAACATCGAGGACCACCGGGTCAACGTCGAGGGCTACTACTACTGGATCATCAGGCTCAACGCGCAGGATGCGGCCGAGCGCGGCATCAACAAGCACGATCTGGTGAAGGTGTACAACGATCGCGGCGCCGTGATCTGCGCTGCGCTGCCCACCCAGCGGCTGCCGCGCGGCGTATGCCACGGCTACGAGTCTTCGGCGATCTATGACCCCATGGGCGAGCCCGGAAAATCGGTCGATCGGGGAGGGTGCCTCAACCTTCTGACCCCTGAGCGCACCCAGACCAAGACAACCCATTCCATCGCCGGCTCGAACGCGCTCGTGCAGGTGGAGCCGTGGGACGGCCGGAGCGAGCACATGTCGGAGACCTTCGCGCGCATGGAGAAGGACAGGGAAGTTCGCGAAACGCTCAAGGCCGCGCAGCTGGTGCCTGCGAAGTGAGGTCGCCATGCAGAAATGGAACATGATCATTGATGTGGCCGAGTGCACGAATTGCCAGCTCTGCGCGCTCGCGGCCATGGACGAATATGTCGGCAATGCGTGGCCCGGCTACGCCGCCCCCATGCCCAAGCACGGGCACAAGTGGATCAACATCCTTCAAAAGGAGCGCGGGCAGATGCCGATGATCGACATCGCCTACGTTCCGACGATGTGCAATCACTGCGATGACGCGCCGTGCCAGGCCAAGGGCGGCGGCGCGGTCAGGAAACGTGAAGACGGCATCGTCCTGATCGATCCGGAGAAGGCGAAGGGGCGCAAGGACTTGGTCGAGGCGTGTCCGTACGGGCACATCTGGTGGAACGAGGAGCTGCAGCTGCCCCAGATCTGGCCGTTCGACGCGCACCTTCTCGATCAGGGCTGGCAGCAGACCCGCGGCCAGCAGTCGTGCCCGACCGGGGCCATGCGCGCGGTCAAGATCGACGACGAGGCGATGGCGCGGATGGCGCGTGAGGAGAGGCTTGAAGTGATGAAGCCCGAGCTCGGCACCAGGCCGCGCGTCTACTATCGCAACCTCTGGCGCTACTCGAAATGCTTCATCGGCGGCTCGCTCTCGGCCGAGGCGAACGGTGTCGTGGATTGCGTGGAGGGGGCCAGCGTCCGTCTCGCCAAGAACGGCCGCATCATCGCGGAAACGACCAGCGACAATTACGGCGATTTCAAATTCGACAAGCTCGATGAGGACTCCGGGCCTTATGTCGTGGAGATCTCCGCGCCGGGCCGCGGCGTGCAAACAGTCGAGGCTACGCTTGGTCAAAGCATCAACCTCGGCGAGATCCGGCTGTGACTGACGGCTCTCCCATGCCTGTCATTCCGCGGCGCCGCATGTAGGGGCGGGTTTCAAACCCACCCCTGCGCGGGCGTGTGAGAGCGCACGATAATTCGTGGCTGATTGATGCTCGATCTCTCGACCCCGCTCGTCTTTCCGCAGCTCGGCCCCGTTTATCAGCTGCTCACGCCGTGGGCGGAGACGGCGCTGCGCGCGGCGGTTGGGCTTGCGCTGGTGCCCCATGGGCTGCGCAACACTTTTGGCATGTTTCCCGCAACGGGGGTGCGCTCGCACAACCTCGCGGAATTGGCCAAGCAGCTCGATGAAGACGGCTATCGGCCTGGAAGGTTCTGGGCGCCCGCCATCTCGGTGACCCAGCTTGTCTTCGGCCCGATGCTGGCGCTGGGATTGCTCACCCGGCTCGCCGCAGTTCCCATCGTGATCTTTCTCATTGTCTCGAACTACGAGCGCTGGCGCGTGGGCGGCTATTTCTGGAACAAGACCGGGCTCGAATACACGTTACTGTGGACCGTGGCCGCGTTTTATTTCCTGGTGCATGGCGGCGGCGCCCTTTCGATCGATCACCTCCTGATCGGGCGGGAGCTGTGATGACGCGCTCCCTAGCTCTCCTCTCGGCATTGCTCGCGCTCGCATCTCCCGCGGGCGCGCAGGATTACCCGAGCCGGCTCATCAAGCTCATCCAGGGCTTTCCGCCCGGCGGCAATGTGGAGTTCGTGGCGCGCCTTCTGGCGCACGAGATGTCAAAGCGTCTCGGCCAGACCATCGTGGTCGAGAGCAAGCCCGGGCAGGCCGGCAGCCTTGCAGCGGAAGCGGTCGCAACCGCGGAGCCTGACGGCTACACGCTCCTTCTCGTGTCCGGCGCGCATCCCGCCACCGCGGCGATCTACAAGACGCTCAAATACGATCCGGTCCGCGGCTTTGCGTGGATCTCCACGGCAAGCTTTTACCCGTTCATTGTCTGCGTGCGGAGGGATTCGACATTCCAAACCTTCGCCGAGCTCCTCGCAGCCGCGCGTGGCGCGCCAGGGAAGGTGAGCTCCGGCACGGCCGGAAACGGCTCGATTTCGCACATGACGACGGCGCTCATCTCTGAAACGGCGGGCGTAAAATTCCTGTCCGTCCCGTACCGTGGCGAGGCCCAGGCCGTGACCGGCCTGCTCAGTGGGGACGTCGATTTCGTGATAGCCACTGCGGCCCTCGCCACTCCGCATGTGCATTCCGGCGTGGTCAAGGCGCTCGCAGTCACCGGCAAAAACCGGTGGAAGGATATTCCGGAAGTGCCCACCGTTTCGGAACAGGGCATCGGTGATGTCGAAGTGATCTCCTGGTCCGGAGTAGCGGCTCCCGCCAAGACGCCGCAGCCGATCGTAGAGCGTCTGCATGTGGAAATCGAAACTGCGATCAGCGTTCCCGAGGTTCGCAGCAAGCTCGAAGCCGCCGGCAGCGAGGTGCGCGCGACCACCCCAGCCGAGATGCGCGCGCTCGTGGACCGGCAGGTCAAGATGTGGACTGCGGTCGCGCGCGGTGCGAAGATCGAGCTCGATTAACGCGAAATTCGTAGGACGGCCTTGCCCCTGCGAAAGCGCGATGCATGTGGTAGAGTCGGCGTAGGGCGGATTAGCGAAGCGTAATCCGCCGGACAGCGGCGGCGGGTTACGCGACCGATCTCGCGAAGCGAGATCGGCCTCTAACCCGCCCAACACATTGGAGGATTTCCATGAACGTTCATGCGATGGCGCGGACCGATGCGGGTGTCTCGCAGGCGGAGTGGGAGGCGCGGGTAGACCTCGCCGCGGTGTATCGGCTGGTCGCGCATCACGGCTGGGACGATGTCATTTACAATCATTGCTCCATGCGGGTGCCGGGAGAGCCGCAGAAGTTCCTGATGAAGGGCCACGAGCTCCTGTGGACCGAAGTTACGGCATCGAACCTGGTGAAGGTGGACATGAATGCCGACCTCGATGAACGCGCCGGCGTGAACCGTCCGGGCTTCACACTGCACGGTGGTGTGCTGCGCGGGCGGGCGGACGTGAATTGCGCAGTACACGTCCATACCCGGACCGGGATGGCGATTGCCGGATTGCAGGGCGGATTGCGCATGGTGTCGCAGGAGGCGGTGCGCTTTTTTGGCGGCATCGGCTATCACCCCTATGAGGGCATCACGGAAGATTTCGGCGAGCGCGAACGCATCCTCGCGGACCTTGGGAAGAACCGCGCCTTGATCCTGCACAACCACGGTGTGCTCACGGTCGGCAAGTCCGCGCGTGATGCGTTCGTGCTGATGAAGCATCTGCTCGAAGCGGCGGAGATCCAGCTGGCCATGCAGGCGACCGGCGACAAGCTGATCGAGATTCCTCCCGAGGTTTGCCGCAAGACGGTAGCGCAGTACGAGCGCCACGACAGCGGGCGCGGCTCCGCCGACTGGCCCGCCTATCTGCGCATGCTCGACCGCATCGATCCGAGCTACCGCACCTGAAGTAGCCCGGATGGAGCCTTGCGACATCCGGGGAAAACCCGGATTTCGCTTACGCTCAATCCAGGCTACCGTTCAGGCGAGCGTCAAAAGTGGAGCCTGCATCATGCTCGATGTAACAAAACCATCCCGCGCGCAGTCCTCGATCCCGTTCGATGCCGACCGGCTGGACCGCTTGATGGACGAGGCTGGCATCGACGTCCTGTGCGTGACCTCGAAGCACAACGTGCAATATCTGCTCGGCGGCCATCGCGCCTTCTTCTTCGAGAGCATGGATGCCATGGGGTTGAGCCGCTATCTGCCGGTGCTCGCCTATCCCAAGGGCCAGCGGCAGAAGGCCGGCTATTTCGGCCACCGCATGGAGGGATATCAGGAGGAAAATGCGCCGTTCTGGGTGACGGAGACCCAGACCAATTCGTCGGGCACGCTCGACGTGATGGAGAAGGCGATCGACTTCATCCGCCGCGCCGGCCTCAAGACGGCACGCATCGCCGCCGAGCTCCCGTTTCTGCCCGTGGATGCGGGGAATGCGCTGCGCAAGGCGTTCCCGGCAAGCGAGCTCGTGGATGCCGTATTCGTGCTCGAGCGGCTGCGGGCCGTGAAGAGCCCGGATGAGCTCGCGAAGCTGCGCATCGCGTCCGAAGGCGTGATCGATTCCATGCTGGCGGTAATTGCCGGGCATGGGCCGGGTGCGAGCAAGTACGAGCTCACGGAAGCGCTCCGGCGCGAGGAGACGAGTCGCGGCCTCACCTTCGATTACTGCTTGATCACGGCTGGCTCGAGCCTCAATCGCGCGCCTTCGGAGCGGAAGTGGGGAGAGGGCGATATTCTATCGCTCGATTCCGGCGGCAACTATCAGGGCTATATCGGCGACCTCTGCCGGATGGCGATCCAGGGCGAGCCCGATACCGAGCTCGAGGATCTCCTGGGCGAGATCGAGGACATTCAGCGCGCGGCCATGAAGCCGATCAAGCCGGGAGCGCCGGCTAGCATGATCTATGGCGCGGCCGACCCCTTGGTGAAGAAGTCGAAGCACCATAACCACATGCATTTCCTGGCCCACGGTATGGGCCTGGTAAGCCACGAAGCGCCGCGGCTCACCGCGTCGGGTCCGGTGCCGTACGACGCCTACGACGCGCAGCGCCCGCTCGAGACGGGCATGGTGATTTCGGTTGAGACCACGCTGGCGCACCCGGAGCGGGGCTTCATCAAGCTCGAGGATACGGTCGTAGTCACCCCGCAAGGCTTCGACATTTATGGCGATGGCGGCAGGGGCTGGAATCGCGGCGGCAGGGCTGCGCGCTGAGCCACAGCTTCTGAGCGACTGGCCCGTTTCCGAATTCCGCTGCGATTCATGCGGCTTGCGTGAAAAGTCGGCGACTTTACTGCAAGCTGGCCGCAGTAGGGATCCCCGGGGTCGTCAGTGAGGACCGACCGACCCCCGAAAACCTAAGGGGCGATCAGATGCTCAACGCCAGTATCGTAACGATCCCGATCCCGATCACCAGCACCGCAAGCGCAATGGGATCGTAATCGAGCCAATGCCCGCCTTGTACACGCATGACGCCTCACCCTACCGACAGCTACCCTGTGCCACTTTATCTCCCGGCCTGCTGGCCGAGGTTGGCTTCACCTATGTTAGTCGCGCCTTGAGCCGTTTTGGTTCGATTTTTGCGTGCAGATGAGCCGCCTTACGCGAAACCCTCCGGCACGCAGCCCTGATCCTTCAACGGCTGTTTGTAATCGCAAGCCATAAACAACCTGATTTGCAAAAGCACGGCATTTTACGTAACTGCGCCTGTTTTCGTGCAAGTGCTCCCATCCCCGACCTTTTCCCCAAGGCAACTGCCGCAGCCCCTAGTGTCCCGATTCCGAATTCGTCCCATCGTGCGGCAACCTATATGCGAATTTCGGAATGGACGGACACTAGCAAACCTTTGATTCTCGTGTGGCTTTGGTTCAGAAGTCCGCAGTCGGACTCGCGGCAAGAATGAAGCGGACTTCTGAACCGCCACACTAGATATTCGCTGCCCCAGCACGGCGCCGCCCGCAATACCTACTCCGAAGACATACATCCAACCCTGGGTGAAATCGAACAGGTGCGAGTTGAACAAGCTCGAGACAATGTTCTGCACGACAATGACCAGCCCGATCCAATCGGGCAGGGTGCCCCCGCGAAACAGCAGGAGATGCGCGACCCACATCGCATAAAGGACGACGGTCCCGACCAACCCGAGCTGGATCGCCACCGCCAGGGTCTGGTTATGCGGATTGGGGGAGACGGTGGCCGCGGCCCCCGTCTCCCCGACCGCCGAGCGGCGGAACAGCTCGCGGATGGTTCCCGTGCCGTGTCCGAAAATCGGCGCCTGGGCGACGAAGGAGATCGATCGCTTCCAGAATTCCACGCGCTCGCCCGATCTGGTCCGGACATTTTCGCTCTCGTACTCCCGGATTTCCTGCCGTATCAGGCCGACCTGGCTACGCAAGAAGGGCGAGGACTGCCAGACGGCGACGGCAGCCGCCAGCGCGAGGAGGAGAAAAACACCGCCTTTCCTCCAGCCGAACTGCCAGAACGCGAATATGCAGATGAGCACGGCCGAGCCCACCAGTACCGTCCGGCCCAGCATCACATAAAGCAGATCGATGGCGAACAGCGCCGCAAACAGCAACAGGCCGAGCGCGGTCCAGGGGCGTGCGCGCCAGATCCGGCAGGCGATCGGCAGCAGGATGAAAATGCACAGCGCGAACTCTC
>DASXIG010000390.1:0-2475 GCA_036498105.1 Xanthobacteraceae bacterium
GGCCTGCTCGGGGTCTGGTACAACAATTTCTTCGGGGCGCAGACCGTCGCGGTGCTGCCCTATGATCAGTACCTCAAGCGTTTCCCCGCCTATCTCCAGCAGTTGACGATGGAGAGCAACGGCAAGCACGTGACGCTCGCCGGCTTGCCGGTGGACTGCCAGACGGGTCCGATCTACTGGGGCGAGCCCGGAACCAATGGCCAGCACTCCTTCTATCAGTTGATCCATCAGGGCACCCGGCTCATTCCCTGTGACTTCATCGCGTTCGGACAGGCGCTCAACCCGCTTGATCGCCATCACGACATGCTGCTGGCAAATGTCATCGCTCAGGCTGAGGCCCTCGCGTTCGGGAAAACGCCCGAGCAGGTGAAGGCTGAAGGCACGCCCGATTGGCTCGTCCCGCACCGCGTATGCGAGGGCAATCGACCGTCCAACACCATTCTGATGGAACGCCTCACCCCGTCGGCGCTGGGAAAGCTGGTCGCGTTATACGAGCACAGCGTCTTTACCCAGGGCACAATCTGGAACATCGATTCGTTTGATCAGTGGGGAGTCGAGCTCGGCAAGGTCCTCGCCCAGCGCATCATCCCGGAGCTTGAAAGCAGGGCCGAGCCCAAGCTCGGCCACGACAGCTCGACCAACAATCTGATCCGCCGCTGCCGCAAGCTCAAGGCCGCAACGTGACAAGCCCCGCGATGCGTTTTCTCCACAGCACATTGCCGAAGATCCGCCGTGCGCGGGAGATGATCGACGAGATCAGGCCGGGATGCAGCCTCGTAGTGGACGGCGGGGTCGATGCGACAGCCGCTCCGCCATCGGTTTTAGCGGGAGCCGATGTGGTGGTCGTCGGGTCGGCGATCTTCAACGATAGCGAAACCGTCACGGCTGCGATGCAGCGGCTGCGCGCCGCAGCTCAGCTCTAACCGGGAAGAACATCATGCAACTTGCGATGATCGGACTGGGCCGCATGGGCGCCAACATGGTTCGGCGCCTGATCAAAGGCGGCCATCAATGCGTAGTCTTTGACATGTCGCCGAAGGCGGTTGCGGATCTGACGCGGGACAAGGCAGTCGGGGCCTCCTCGCTTGCGGACCTTGTGCGCAAGCTGGAAAAGCCGCGCGCGCTCTGGCTGATGGTCCCGGCTGGAGTCGTGGACAAGAGCATCGCCGACCTCGCGCCTCACCTCGAGAGCGGCGACATCCTCATCGACGGCGGCAACTCCTATTACGTCGACGACATCCGCCGCGCGCGCGAGCTCGCATCGCAAGGGATCCATTACGTGGATGTCGGGACCAGCGGCGGCGTCTGGGGTCTGGAGCGTGGTTACTGCATGATGCTCGGCGGGCCGGACGCGGCCGTGCGGCACCTCGACCCGATCTTCAAGACGCTTGCGCCAGGAAGCGGAGACATTCCGCGCACGCCTGGGCGCGAGAAGATCGCCAGCACGGCCGAGCTCGGCTACTTGCATTGCGGCGGGAACGGCGCGGGCCACTTCGTCAAGATGGTCCATAACGGAATCGAGTACGGCATCATGGCTGCCTATGCGGAGGGGATGAACATCCTGCGCCATGCGAAGGTCGGCGAGCAGCAGCACGCGACCGACGCCGAAACCACGCCGCTGCGCAATCCGGAGCTCTATCGATACGATCTCAATCTGCGCGATATCGCGGAAGTGTGGCGGCGCGGCAGTGTCATCGCATCGTGGCTGCTCGACCTCACCGCAACTGCGCTGACCAAGGACCCCGCGCTCGATAGCTTTGCGGGGCGGGTCTCCGACTCGGGTGAAGGACGCTGGACGATCCAAGCAGCAATCGACACAGCTGTGCCGGTGCCGGTGCTTTCTGCCGCGCTTTACGAACGTTTCAGCTCCCGCGGCGAGACGACGTTCGCGGACAAGCTGCTCTCCGCCATGCGCTACGAATTCGGTGGTCATGAGGAGAAAAGCGCGGGCTGAACCCAGGCATCGATACTGGCCGACCTGAGCGGAGGTCGTCGCGTGAACATCAAAGTTTATCCCGATGAGGATGTTGTCGCCGGCAAGGCGGCGGCAATTATCGCTGATGCCGCGCGCGCGGCAGTGGCATCGCGCGGACGCTTCATCATGGCGGTCAGCGGCGGCCATACCCCCTGGCTGATGCTGCGGGCACTGGCCGCCGACGAGCTTCCTTGGAAGCAGGTGCATGTTTTTCAGGTGGACGAGCGGGTTGCCCCGGCAGGCGATCCCGCCCGAAATTTCGTTCATCTCCGTGATAGCCTGCTCGATCATGCGCCGCTCCCCCCCGATCACGTGCATGCTATGCCGGTCGAAGCAACAGAGCTTGATCGCGGGGCCGAGCAGTATGCCCTGACGCTGCGGGACGTGGCGGGCTCGCCGCCGGTGCTTGACCTGATTCATCTCGGCCTCGGTGCGGATGGTCACACCGCATCTCTGGTGCCCGGCGATCCGGTCCTCGATTTCACCGACGCGGATGTCGC
>DASXIG010000391.1:0-1925 GCA_036498105.1 Xanthobacteraceae bacterium
GGATTGTCAAGATGCTGCCGGTGCTGCGCCGAAAGGGTGCCGCAACCTTTAGGGCCGAGGGGGCCAAGAACGCGTTTCTGGTCGAGTCCTTGCAAGGTATCCGCACGGTGAAATCGCTCGCGCTCGACGCGCGCCAGCGCCACGAATGGGACGTCCGCGTCGCCGCGGCGGCGCGTCTTCGTCTCGAAGAAGGACGCACGGCGAACGTGATCCAGACTGTTGTCACCCCGCTCGAACGGCTCATGGTTAGCGGCGTTTTCGCGTTGGCTGTCTATCTCGCGATATCAACAAACGATACCGTGTATATCGGTGCTCTCGTCGCATTCATGATGCTGACGCAGCGAGTGGCGTCCCCGCTTATTCAATTGTCGCACCTGCTGCAGCAATACGACGAGGCGCAGTTTGCAGTGAAAGCCATTGCAGCGCTGGTCAACCAGCCCCCGGAGGAGGGCCGGTCGCGCGCGGGCATTCGCACGCCGCTGAACGGCAGGATCGAATTCGAGAACGTGCGGTTCCGCTACCGCGGCTCAACCGTGCCGGCCCTCGACGGGGTCTCGTTCACCGCGCCGGAGGGGACCATCCTCGGAATTATGGGCCGCAGCGGTTCGGGCAAGACGACGGTCACCCGGCTGCTGCAAATGCTGCACACCAACTACGAGGGGTTGATAAAAATCGACGGCAATGATTTGCGGGAGATCGATGTCGATCATCTGCGATTGAGCCTGGGAGTGGTGCTGCAGGACAGCTTCCTGTTCAGTGGTACGATCCGCGAGGCAATCGCTGCGGCAAAGCCCGATGCGCGTTTCGAAGACATCGTACTCGCCGCCCGGCTGGCCGGCGCGGAAGAGTTTATCGAGCATCTGCCGCGAGGCTACGAGACCCACATCCAGGAAGGCTCGACAAACCTTTCGGGCGGTCAGCGCCAGCGACTGGCGATAGCGCGCGCGCTGATCGGGAATCCGCGCATCCTGATCCTCGACGAGGCGACCAGCGCCCTCGACGCCGAAAGCGAGGCAATCGTCAATGCAAATCTGCTGCGGATTGCCAAAGGCCGCACTCTCGTCATCATTTCCCACCGCCTCTCGGTGCTGGTACCGGCCGACGCGGTGCTCGTGCTCGAACGCGGCCAAGTCTACGACTGCGGTCGCCACGAAGAGCTTCTCGAACGGTGCGATATTTATCGAGGGCTCTGGTACCAGCAGAACCGGCATCTTCAATCACGGCCTCTCCATGAACTTGTTCCCCTCCGCACTGCAGCGACGGCGTGAACCGTCCTCTGCTGCGCTGATCCGGATTTTTCAGTCCGAGACGGCAGAGGTTCGGGAAGATCCCGAGCCATTCCAACTTCGCCTGACGTTGCACGCGCTAGCCGGTTTGGTCGTCGCCCTGGTCGCCGTCTCCCTGTTGATGCAGATGAACAGGGTAGTCGGATCGTCCGCGGGCCAGATCGTTACGAGCGCGCCGACGATCGTACAGCAGGCCCTCGATGCCTCGATCATCAAAAGCCTCGATGTTCAGGAAGGCGAGCGCGTCAAAGGGGGGCAACTCCTGGCAACCCTCGATCCAACCTTCGCCGCCGCCGATGTGAGCGCAGCGACGTTGCAGATTGCCAGTCTCGAAGCTCAGATCGGCCGGGCCGAAGCGGAGCTGGCGCACCGGGACTTCAGCCCGCGTCTGGAGGCGCCCCCCGACAGCGCGTACGTGGCTCTGCAAAGAGCCTATTATGTGCAGCGCAAAGACCAATATGAGGCGCAGCTGCGCGCCTATGACGAGCAGATCGCACAGAATAAGGCGACGATCCGCAAGCTCAAGGATGACATCGCCCATTATGACGACCGGGTCAAGATCTCACAGGAGATCGAGAGCATGCGGGCCGGTCTGGCGGCCAGCCAATTCGGCAGCCGCCTCAACCTGTTGACTGCTAC
>DASXIG010000392.1:0-10107 GCA_036498105.1 Xanthobacteraceae bacterium
GGTTAGCCGATGCGGGTTATTTCAACGCGTCCAATCGCCTCCAGGCCCGTGCGATTATCTCGCCCGCCCGCTTCGCGAATAACACCCGGTCGATCGGGGCCACGATATCGGCGGTCCCAAGTAACGCAATGAGCTCCAGCAGGGGCCGCTTGTTCGGCGGTTCCGACACCTTGCACTCCACGTCCTTCCCTGAGGGGTAACATCGGACCTTATGTCCGGTTCCGAACCGGGCTGCCTTGCCGTGCATTCAATATCCGGGGACGGATCATCACTCCAGGGACGGGAGGAGGTCATGCCCGCTACGATCGCAAAGGCACGCAAGGCACTTGATGAAATCAAAAAGACCGCACCGGCCGATGTTCAGAAGCATTACGACACACTGTCGTCCGCGCTTGAAGCTTTGAGCAAACGAGTCGAGGTACTCGAAAAGCGAGTGTACACGATTTCACACGCGCCGCCCGGCGGGATGATATGAACCGCCCGCCGACGCAGACGATGGAAAGCCCTGGGGGGCCGGGGGCCAGCACGACCAGAGCGCGACGCTATGTCAAAAGTAGCGACCTCCACGCCAGCCGGGGTTGGCATCCGCAATGTCACTTTCGAGGCCTGCTCAGGCTTCACTCATGTTACGGCCCGCCGCATCGCTCAGCCGCCCAGAGGCGACCTTTGTCACGAGGCTCCAACCCATGCAGTTACCTGCAGAAGCCGCTCGTCAGCTAACGGATCAATCGACAACGCTCAGGTGGATTCTTCCTCCACTGATAATTCGCGCCTTCGGGCGTACTGCCACATGCGGATATTAACCCCAACCTTGCTCGATCAGGTCCTCGGCGACGACCCCGGCAGCGTCAGCGGATGGTCAGCCTGAGCGGCTTTTGCCGTCTTGAGGTTTAATGACAAACTCAAACTTCCTCGGCGCGCCGCCTCGCCGTCCCCGCTACGACGGCAAACCGTTCGTTGAACAGAGTGTCCATCACGAGATCGTCCCCGCCGAATGGTCGCGCATTGTTCCGATCAGCAGGTCAATGTTGCGGGCGCGCAGTCCCTCGAACTGGCCGCTGGCAGTGTCGGCATGCGCGACGTGCTGGCGGGCGCCGGGGCGCTGTCGCGCAAAGGTGCGGTTCCAGCAGAGGGGTGGATTGCATCGCCCGGACGGCGCGTCTTTGCGCCATCCGGGGACGGGCTCCCCCGGATTTTGCAAGCGGGCCTACTTCTTCGCCGCGTCCTGCGACATGGCCGCGATTGCCTCGTGCACGGTAGTCATGAACTGGGCGGGGAAGATGATGGTCGAATTTTTTTCCACCGAAATTTCCGCCATGGTTTGCAGCGTGCGCAGCTGAAGCGCGACCGGGTGCTCGGTGATGATATCGGCGGCTTCGCCGAGCTTGACTGCGGCCTGGTACTCGCCTTCGGCAGCGACGATCTTGGCGCGCCGCTCGCGTTCCGCCTCTGCCTCCCGGGCCATCGCGCGCTGCATGTTCTCCGGCATCACGATGTCCTTGATCTCGACCGCGGTGACCTGGGTCCCCCACGGCTCCGTGTGCCCGTCGATCACGGTCTTGATCTGCTCGTTGATGCTCGCAATGTCCGAAAGGAGCTGATCGAGGCTGAAGCGTCCCACCACGTTGCGCACGGTCGTCTGGCTGATCTGATTGATCGCGTTATAGACGTTTTCGATCGCGATCACTGCGCGTTCGGGATTGGAGATATGATAGTAAGCCACCGCTGCGATATCGATGGACACGTTGTCCTTCGTGATGATTCTCTGCGAGGGGATCTGCATGGTCACGGTGCGCAAGGAGACGCGCACCATCTGCTGGAACGGAACGAAGATCAGCGTGAGCCCTGGTCCGCGCACCCCGCTGAACTTGCCGAGGAGGAATACGACGCCGCGTTCGTACTGGCGCAAGACGCGAAGGGACGCGAGCGCGTAGAGAATGACGACGGCGACAATAATCAACGGCCAGTCCATACGGCACCTACGACATAGGGGGGGCGTGGGAGGAAAATGCATTGGCCATGCATGCCGCCCCTGCGCCAATCGCGGGACCCGAGAGCAGGGGTGAAGGAACGCGGGTCAGGGCGGCGAGTTGATATGTCAGATACCAAACGCACGAGCTCGTCATGGGAAGAGGCGCATATCTTTGGCTATTCGGGCTTCCCTTGCCGATCATAGTCTTGGCCGCGTTGTACCTGCAGCCCTGAGGGCACACGCCGCTTTACTATTGCTTGCGCATGCAGAGGCCAACGATCCCCGTGGCGCCCGGGCAACGCACCGCGGCATCCTGCAGTACGGGCGGACCGCCGGCGTTCTTGCAGATCGCCGAGACGAGGACCTCATTGCCTTCGCACGAGAAAGTCTCGCCATTGGCATTGAAGCCGCGTAGCGCGGCGGTTGCAGCGGCTCCCGCGGCGCCGGGTGGTCCAGGCGGTCCCGGCTCGCCACGCTCGCCTTTCGGTCCTGCTGCTCCCGCATCCCCTTTTTGGCCCGCGGGTCCGGGGGGGCCGCCTTCGCCGCGAGCCCCCTGCGGTCCTGCCGGCCCCTGCAATCCGGCTTCTCCCTGAGGCCCCGCGGGCCCGGGTGGGCCGGCCGGCCCCTGCGCTCCGGCGGGGCCTTGCGGCCCTGACACGCCTTGCGGCCCCGCCGGACCGACCGGGCCCGCAGGGCCGGGCGACCTTCCGCATGCGGACAAGATCAGGAGAGCAACGAGCAGGCTGACGAAGCGCATGAAACCCCCTTTGACGTCGCGCCTCGCTCCATGCGGGCGCTAAAGCAACTTGCCGCTTTTGCGCAGATGTGTGGTTGGCGGAAGTGCATGACCGCTCAAAACACTAGCCGGGCAGGCTCTCTGCTGGCAATAGACTATGCGCGCCTTGAATTTGCCCGCGCATGGCTCGGGTGAGCAGCAGATGAACAATAATCCTTTGAGCGGTGTCATGGCCTGCGTGTTCGACGCGTACGGCACGGTGTTCGATTTCGCTTCGGCCGCCAAGGGCTGCCGCGATGTGCTCGGAGACAGCACCGATCGGCTGACCGCTTTGTGGCGGGACAAGCAATTGCAATATACGTGGTTGCGGGCAGTACAAGGCCGGCACGCCGATTTCTGGCAAGTCACCGGGGACGCGCTCGACTTCACGTTGGAGACTTTGGCGATCGATACGCCGGGTGTGCGCGAGCGCCTGATGAACCTGTACCTCACGCTTGAAGTGTTTCCGGAAGTCCCTGACGTGCTGCGGCGGCTCAGGGAGGCGGGGCAGCGGACCGCGATCCTTTCCAACGGCTCGCCCAGGATGCTCGACGCCGTGGTGCAAGCAGCCGGGCTGGATAAGCTGCTCGATGCGGTCCTCTCGGTCGAAGAAGTCGGGGTTTATAAGCCGCATCCCCGGGTATACCAGCTTGCGGTCGATCGGCTCGGCATCCCCGCTCGCGCGATCGCTTTCCAGTCCTCCAACGCCTGGGACGCCTACGCCGCTTCCGCCTTTGGGATGCAGGTCGTGTGGTGCAATCGTTATGGCCAGCGGGCCGAACGTCTGCCCGGCGCCCCCGATCGCATCATCCGTTCCCTGTCCGAGTTGCCGGAGCTGGTTGTCACTCCGCCGCCTCCATGAACGGAGCAGTGTACGAACCTGCGTCTTGCAGAATTTCTGGGCTTGTATTGCCGGGCTCATCCGCGCTTCGCGGCCGGGCAACGCCGCGCAGAAATAATATCGCGCGGGCAGCTAGGGCAGCAGGTTCCATTGCCTCGATCGGCACCAGGCTCATCGAACTCGGCAGGGGCAACAGGGCGGGAACGGAGGGGATTGATGCGGCGGGCGTCTGGGCCGGCAATCCCAGCGGGATGCCCCCAGGGCCGAGGCTCTCCCAAAACCGGTTGAACTGCAGCACGGCTTCTGAGCTGTCCGCGACCCTTCCGGGACGCGCGCCATTTCGGCCAGCCAATAGCCGAGACGACTTGCGCAATCGCCCGTGCACCGTGCGAGCATACATGGTCGCGAGATCCTTGGGCCGGACGTAAGAGGGATGCTCGTTCTGCGCCGCTTGCTCCCGCCCAGGAGCGAGTTGATCCCAGGCCCGATTGAACTCGATGTTCCAATCGGTCCGTCTTGCCTCCTCTGCACGCTCGCGGATCTCGACCTGTCGGCTGCGCACCTTCTCGACCGCGCGCATCCACGCGCCCGCAGCCGCGCCGTTTTGTTGGAGTGGAGTATCTTCCGGCCGGGCAGCCACATCCGGAATCTGAGGCGCCTCAGCCGACTGCGCATTCTGCACATCCGGCACGGGCGTGATCAGCTGCGCGCGGCGGGCAGCGCCCCCGGTAAAGGTCAACCTGACTTCGGTTACATTGCAGTCGAGGCACCGAAACGTCTGGTGCTCGAAGCCCCGGACCATCATGGTTTCGTCCGGCACGACTGCCGTCAAAACCATATTGGCGCCGCATGCCATGCAACGCATCGCGCCCCACTCTACGTACGCGGAACCCCAATCGGACCTGCCCCAGCATACGCCTCCTGGGGCCAGTCGCGCAATTGCAAACCGGACACACACTCGCGTCGGAATGGAACTTTTTAGCGCCCGCCCCCGGAGTTGCGACGGCATCACCCCGAAGAGGCGGAACGCCGTCGGGTGATTACGGCACCCCCACGTTGTTGCCGATCCCGGCGAGTTGGACCGGGTCGCGCTCGGCCGGCACTACGCGCGTCCTGTCCCCGGGATCTCCCGGACTCTCTTTCGATGGCTTCCGCGGCACGCCTGAACTCGACCGCAAGCTCCCGCAAGGCTTCCATGGTAAATAGATCGGGGGCTTCTCTCGCCATCTGGTGGCAATCGCGCGCGTGCTGTCGGAGGAGTTTTGGATTCACGGCCAAGCCTTCCTAACATACGTTAAAGCCACGCCGGCGAATCCGTTCCGATCAGCCCGTGCCCCTTCTGCTTGTGCAGCCCCGAAAGGACTGCGTAATGTCGGGGCAAGAATAACTTCGAGGAAACGAATGAAGGGCCATCCTTTTGCACGCACAATCGCGCTGTGCCTCGCCGCAGCGATGCTCGCGTCGGACGTGATCGCAGCGGACTACCCGGCGCGGCCGGTGCGCTGGATCGTCGGTTATCCGGCCGGCGGGACGACGGACATTCTCGCGCGCCTGATGGGGCACTGGCTGTCGGAGCGCCTGGGCCAGCAGTTCGTGATCGAGAACAAGCCGGGTGCCGGAAACAACATCGGCACCGAAGCGATGATCCACTCGCCGCCCGATGGTTATACCGTTCTGCTGGTCAACCCGGCCAACGCGATCAACGCTGCGCTTTATCCCAGGCTCGGATTTAATTTCATGCGCGACTCCGCTCCGGTCGCCGGCTTCATGCGAGTGCCGAACGTGATGGAGGTCAACCCGAGCGTGCCCGCGACCAGTGTCGCCGAGTTCATCGCCTATTCCAAAGCCAATGCCGGCAAGATCAATTGGGCCTCCTCCGGCAACGGCACCTCGGTGCATCTTTCCGGCGAGCTGTTCAAGATCATGACGGGGGTGGATCTCACACACGTGCCCTATCGCGGTTCTGCGCCCGCGCTTACTGATCTGATCGCCGGCACCGTGCAGGTGATGTTCGACAATATGCCCTCTTCGCTTCCGCACATTCAGGCCGGCAAGCTGCGGGCGCTCGGCGTGACGACGGCACAGCGGTCCGATGCGCTGCCGCAGGTACCGGCCGTGGCCGAAACGGTGCCGGGCTACGAGGCAAGCGCGTTTTTCGGAATGAGCGTGCCCAAGGGCACCCCTGCGGAAATCATCGAGAAGCTCAATAACGCGATCAATGCGGGCCTCGCCGACCCGAGCTTGAGGGCCAAGCTGGCCGAGCTCGGGGGCACAGTGATGCCCGGCACCCCTGAGCAGTTCGGCCAGATCATCGCCGAGGAGACCGGGAAATGGGCCGAGGTGATCAAGACCGGAGGGGTCAGCCTGGAATGAGCGGATGGCGCAGCGCGCGAGATCCCACAGTGGTGCGAATTGACATATGAAAGTCGGACTGTTCGATCACGTCGAGCACGGCGATCGCCCGCTCGCCACCCTGTTCGACGAGCGGCTCGCGTTCGCCCGCGCGGCCGATGACGCCGGCATCTACTGCCTGCATGTGGCGGAGCACCACGCCACCCCGCTCAACATGGTTCCGGTCCCAGGCGTCTATCTCGGCGCGGTGGCGCGCGCGACCCGGCGCATGCGGCTTGGTCCGCTCGTCTATCTGCTCCCGCTCTACTCGCCGCTGCGCCTGATCGAAGAGATCTGCATGCTCGATCATCTGAGCTACGGGCGCCTGGAAGTGGGCATCGGACGCGGGGTGTCCCCGTTCGAGCTGAAATATCACAAGGTCGAGCATGACGCATCGCGCGACATCTTCATCGATGCGTTCAAGTGCATCAGCGCAGGCCTCAGCACGGACACGCTCACCTACAGCGGACCGCATTTCTCCTACGAGAACGTTCCGATTGCGCTGCGGCCGCTCCAGCGGCCCCATCCCGCGTTCTGGTACGGATCGTCCAACACCATCGGTTCAACCTGGGCGGGCGAGCACGGCCTGCAGTTCGTCACGCTGGGACCCATGCCGACGGCAAAGGCGAATATCGCCGCTTTCAAGGAAGCCCTCGCGAAACGAGGAAAGGCAGCACAGCCGAAGGCTGAATTTTCAGGTGGTGTTGCCATCGGCGTGCAGCGTCACATCTTCGTCGCCGATACGGAAGCGGAGGCAAAGCGTTTCGCCAAACCTGCCATGGATCGCCACCTCGCTCACCTCAACTGGCTGCGCGACAAGCATGGCGTGACCGGACTCGTTTCGCGGCTCAATGTGCCGCGCGGGGCCGACTACGAGGCCTGCGTTGCCGACGGCAGCGTGATTTCCGGCACTCCCGAAAGCGTGCGCAGTGAGATCGAGCGGCAGGTGCGCGAGCTGGGAGTGAACTATCTGCTCGGCTATATCTTCCTCGGCAACATGACGCTCAGCGAGGCGCTGCGCTCGCTCCAGCTGTTTACGACCGAGGTGATGCCTAAAATCGCGCATCTTTGATAGCCGGCGGAAGCGGGGCACTGGCCCTTTGCGCGCCGCTGTGCGACATTCCCGCACAGACGACGACATGAGGTTAAGCGATATGACAAGCGGCAGGGTTACCGGGGTTCGCAGCATCGAGCTCGGCGTTCGCGATCTCCACCAATCGGCGGAGTTCTACGGCAAGGTCTGGGCTCTGGAAGAGGTGGCATCCGAAACCGACACTGTTTTCTTTCGTGCCACCGGAGGCGAGCACCATGTGCTCACTATCCGCGAGCGGCCCAAAGCCGCTCTGCTGGGCGTGCACTTTGCCGCACCCGATCGCGCCGCGGTCGATGCGCTATGCGCGAAGGCGAAAGGATACGGCGTCGATGTGCTCGGGGATCCGGCGCCTCTCCCGGCCGGCGCGGGCGGGGGCTACGGTTTTCGCTTCAAAACGCCGGATGGTCTGCCGATGAGCATCTCGTCCGATCTCGTGCAGCATGCCGATGCGGTTCTCGATCGCTCGCGCCCGACCAAGATCAGCCACGTCGTGCTCAACAGCGCATGCGTTGACGATCAGGTCCCGTTCTTCGCCGACGTGCTCGGCTTCAAGCTTTCCGACAGCACGCATCTCATGGAATTCCTGCGCTGCAGCGCAGATCACCACAGCGTGGCTATCTTCCGCAACAACGGCCCCTCGCTCAATCATGTCGCTTACGAGCTGCCGAACATAGACGGCCTCATGCGCGGCACCGGCCGGGTCAAGAACCGAGGCTTTGAGATCGCCTGGGGCATCGGCCGGCACGGTCCCGGCAACAACGTCTTTTCCTATTTCATCGAGCCCAATGGCTTCGTGGCCGAATACACGACCGAGCTCGACCAGATCGACGATGCGACCCATGTGCCGCAGGATCCGACCTACTGGGACAAGGTGATGCCCATGCCCGATCGCTGGGGCACTGCCGGAGCGCCATCGAACCTGATGCGCGCGGCAATGTCCGGCGCGCTGTATCTCGGTGAGGATCAGAGCGATCTCCGCTGCGAGGACATCATCGGCCGCAAGCTCGGTTGATCCGTCCATTCAAGTTTACAGGGGCGAGGCGTTTGCCTCACCTCTACGCAACGCGACGTGCGCCAAATCCCTGTGAGCGACGCCATTCCCTTCGACAAGAGCTTCGATCTCGCCCCCGGCAAGGTCGAGGAGGTGCTGCCCGGGGTGCGGCGGCTTCTCGCCAATAATCCAAGTCCGTTCACCTATCGGGGGACGGTCTCCTACATCGTTGGTCGTGGCCGCGTTGCGATCATCGATCCCGGCCCTCTGAATGAAGCGCACATCGCCGCGCTGCTCCAGGCCGTGCGCGGCGAGACCGTGACCCACATCTTCGTGACCCATACGCACAGGGACCATTCTCCGGCCGTGCCCGCCGTAAAGCAGGCCACTGGCGCCGTGGTATTGGCGGAAGGGCCGCACCGGCCCGCGCGCGCCGTGCATGACGGCGAGGCAGCGCGGGCCGAGGCGAGCAACGATGTCGAGTTCCGGCCCGATCGGGCGCTGGCAGACGGCGAGGTTACCAGCGGGTCCGGGTGGACGATGGAGGCGGTCACGACCCCGGGTCATACCGCCAATCACATGGCATTCGCGCTGAAG
The DNA here is from genome assembly GCA_036498105.1 of Xanthobacteraceae bacterium. GTDB lineage: Bacteria > Pseudomonadota > Alphaproteobacteria > Rhizobiales > Xanthobacteraceae > VAZQ01. The sequence continues at coordinate 8,661 of DASXIG010000392.1, forward strand.
GAGAAGAACCTGTTGTTCTCGGGCGATCACGTGATGGCGTGGTCTACCCCTGTTGTAGCACCGCCGGACGGGTCAATGAGCGACTATATGGGGTCGCTGCGAAAGCTCGCAGTGCGGCCTGAGTCGATCTATTTGCCCGGCCACGGCGGGGCGGTGACCGACGCGCCGCGCTTCGTGCGCTCCTATATCCTGCATCGCCAGGCACGCGAAGCGGCGATCCTGCGGCGGCTCGGCAAAGGGGAGGCTGATATTCCCGCCATCGTCGCGGCCATCTATGTCGGACTCGATCCGCGGCTGACCCGGGCGGCAGGGATGTCCGTTCTTGCCCATCTCGAAGATCTCGTCAGCCGCGGGGTGGTGGTAACCGAGCACGAGGAGCCGGCACTGGATTGCCGCTACCGTCTCTCCCGATCCCGCTTCGGCTGATCCTTCTTGGCAACCGGCTTCTTTGCCGGCGGGGGCGTCCGAGGCCGTTCGGTCTTCTGGATGCGGATCATGTCTTCGATGTCGTTGAGCAGCCGCCGGATGCGCGAGGCATTGGTGCCGAAATCGAACCAGCCGTAACGCGAGGAGGAACGCGCGTCGATGCGCGCCCCATCGGGATCCTCCCGAACCCGCACCACGACGTCGTCGCGAAAACCCATGAGCGTCGAGCGCGCCACCGCCTCGATGCGCCCGTCGCGGCGGCCCGCCGGCTCGCGCGCATCGACCACACGCCAATACGGTGCCAGGAACGAATCCTTGTGCTTGTTCATGACCGTCAGCGCAGCCTTGTAAGCGGCCTCCGGCGTAGCGCTCGTGCTCAGCGGCCCGATGTCGGGGTAGGCACGGCGCTGCTGCTCGGCGGCATAGAGGCCCGCATAGGCCGCGGGATTGGCATCGGCCGGCCGGATGCGCGCGAGCCATTCGTAGCGCGGCGCATCAATGGGGTCGGTCGTGACATCATAGATCCACGGGAGATGGTAGGCCTTGAGGCCAAGATAGGCGGGGTAGGTGAGCAGGAGGAGCGAGATCGCCATCGCCGCAAGCGCGGTGCGCATCCCGCCCAGCCCCTCCATCCAGATCACCGCAAGGGCGGCGAATGCGACCAGCAACGCGATCACCGCAATTGCGAGCGCTCCGGCGAAAGCGGTCACCGCCGGTTTGGTTTCCCACTGACCCAGACGCACGATCACGATGGCAAGTACTGTGGCGGCAACTGCAAATCCGGCAATACGCAGGGCCCAGACCGCGAGCTGCGACGTCGCTTCGGTCTCGATAAAGCGGCGGGAAGTAATCGCTCTCATGCGCGCGAGCACACGGTCTTGAGTGTTTCCCACTCGCGTTGGTCGAGCAAAGCTTTTTTCGGGCCGGACGGTGCCATGGATTCGATCGCAGCAACGCGGTCGCGGGTCTCGGGGTGATCTGCCAATATTTTCGGTCCCGGGTGAGTGGTTCCCGCAATGCG
>DASXIG010000393.1:0-4287 GCA_036498105.1 Xanthobacteraceae bacterium
CGCCGCCCGCTCGAACCGCGGCAGATGCGCGACCGTGACGGCTTGCTCGTTGGCTGGGGTATGGGCACGGCGACATTTCCGGCGTTCATGTTTGCGGCGCAGGCCAGAGCGGTACTGCGCCGGGATGGCAGCGGCATCATGGAGATCGGCGCGCATGACATGGGGCAGGGCGCCTGGACGGCGCTGGCGCAGATCGCGGCCGACGGGCTTGGGCTCGATCTCGATCAGCTCGAGTTCCGCTCCGGCACATCCGACCTGCCCGACGCTGGTATTGCCGGCGGCTCATCTCACACGGCGACCGCGGGGATGGCCATCCACAACGCCGGCGCTGACGTGATCGCGCGGCTCGCCGATCTTGCGACCAACGACACGCGCTCGCCGCTTTACGGCGCCGGTAATGCGGGCGTGATCGCGCGCAGCGGCCGCTTGGTCCGCCGCGACGACCCGAGCCGCGGCGAGAGCTATGCCGATATCCTTGGCCGCGCCGGGCTCGCGCAGGTCGAAGGCCGCGGCACGGGCGGTAACCCCAACCCCATGGAGGCCCACGCGCAATCGGACTATGCCATGCACGCGCACGGTGCAGTCTTCGCCGAGGTCAGGGTCGATCCCGAGCTCGGGCAGATGCACGCGACGCGCCTGGTCGGCGCCTTCGCTGCCGGACGGATCATCAATCCGCGCCTGGTGCAGAGCCAGCTCTATGGCGGCATGATCTGGGGCGTATCGTTCGCGCTGCACGAGCAGGCGGTCATCGATCAGCAGTCCGGACGTCTGATGAACGCCAACCTGGCCGAGTACCACGTCCCTGTGAATGCCGATGTGCCGTCCCTTGAAGCAATCCTGGTCGAGGAAGACGATCCGCATGTCAACGCGCTCGGCATCAAGGGCGTGGGTGAAATCGGGATCACCGGCACGGCGGGTGCGGTCGCGAATGCCGTCTGGCACGCCACCGGAATACGCGTGCGCAAATTTCCGATCACGCTTGATCGGTTGATCGACCCTCAACCCTGAAGAATTCGGCCATACCGGGACGCTGTTTGCCTCTGAAGCAGCAGCCGGCATTGTGCCCGATATCGTGACGCTTTCGAAGGCGCTCACCGGGGGCACGCTGCCGCTCGCCGCCACCATTGCTCGAACAAGCATTGACGAGCGTAAATTCGAACCGGGAACCTGGCTGGGCCAGAGCGCGAGATCCAACGTCCGCGCTCCGCGCCGCGAGGGAACAATCGCCCATAAAGGCAAATACGAGCCGCGCCGTTCCTGCGATCCTGGAGGACGGCGGCCTCGCGACACGGATCAGGCCAAGACCAGCAACAGTGCCAGAATGATCGCAGGAGTCCCGGAACGACACCTCAAACGCGATATGGCAAGGAGCGCGATTCCCGCGGCCATACTGATGAGGCCGAGCGTGAGCGTGATGGCACGAGTGCCGATTGCAGGTATCAGCAAAAACGTGGTCGCCAGCGTGCCAATGATCGAGCCTGCGGTCGAAACCCCGTAAACCGCGCCCGATACCCGCCCAGACCGTTGGGCTGAGGGGAACAGCAGCCTGATCGCGAAGGGGGAGTACATTCCGAGAAACACCACCGGCACAAATATCAGAGCAAAAGCTGCGATCAGGCTTCCGGCGCGGATATCGTCGACCACAGCAGTCACGTAGTCGAGAACGTGTCGGCTGAAGCTGGGCAGGAGCAGCAGGTAAGCAGCGGCGAGAGTTACGGTGAATGCAAGGACAGCCAACGAGGCAGTCTTGTCGGCGACAGCACCTCCAATAAAATATCCGGCTGCCAGCGCGAGCAGTACTGTTGAGATGAGCGCGGCCCAAGTATAGATGCCGCTCCCGAAATAAGGATTGAGATAACGGGATCCGAGCATCTCGAAGCTCATGACTACGGCGCCGGTGACAAAGGCTACAATGTAGATCGCAGCAGCAGCCGCAGTCGTGGTCCGGGTAAAACTTTCGGGCGAGCGGCACATGAGGTCCTCGATAGTGACTTACAATCCTGTGTTCCAAGCGGCTGAGCTGCCAACCGAGCGAATCCACTCCAGGTGTTGCAACGCGACACATGCCAGTTGCGGGTACAGCGGCTTCTTCGCGCCGCTCTCGCACGGCAAGCTGGTTGTGGCAGCAGCCATCCTGATCGGCTCGCTCGCCCTGACCAGCACTCGGGCCGGCAGTTTATTCGATGAAAGCGTGCGCGCCGGACTGCTGAAGCATGCTGACGGGCAGGTCGCGCACGTGGAAACGGAATACAACGATCTTTTCATCTCCAAGGAGGGCCCATACCTGCTGATGTCCACTCGGTATAGGGTCGAACACAACATCCATTCAATCATCAACCTCAAAGATCCGGATGATTTGCGAGCTCCCTACACCCGTCTCATCTCGGCCGGCCTGCTCTATCCGGAAACGATCAGCCGCATCCTGATGATCGGTCTCGGCGCCGGGTCGATCTCCACCTATGTGGCACGCGCCATCCCGGACGCGCGGATCGACATCGTCGAGCTTGATCCCGGCGTCATCCACGCGGCCAAAACATATTTCGGGGTGCAGGAAACCGAACGGGTCCGCATTATCGAAAGCGACGGAAGGGTGTACCTCAACCGCCACAAGGAGCATTACGACCTTATTATGCTCGATGCGTATCGGGAGCTTGGAGTTCCGTTCCACCTGTTGACGAAGGAGTTCTATGCACTGCTCAAGGATCGCCTCGTTCCGGGCGGGGCGGTGGCTGCCAACATTGCGGCAGGTACGAAGCTATACGCTTCAACGCTCGTGACCTTGCGTGCCGTATTTCCTTTCGTGGACGTATATCCCGAATACGAAGCCGCGAAGGAAGCCCAGGTGATCATGGTGGCCGCGCCGACGCCGGAGCCCGGCAGGGAGCTCCTGATGCGGCGAGCCGAGTCTTTGCAGGCGCGCTATGGCTTTCGATATGCCCTGCCTGAACTCCTGAAAAAAAGGGTCGTGAATCGCAGCTCTGAAAACGGCGAGCTTCTGACGGACGATTTCTCGCCGGTCAACCTTTATGAAACTATCCCGCCGAGACCCCGTCGCGGCTGACGCGGTGGCGATGGCCTGATCAGAAACCCACGGTGGTACCGTGCAGATCATATGCATCCGTGCGCTCGATCTTGACCGTGGCGACCTCGCCGACGCGCAGCGGCCGTCGGCTTGAAACAAGCACCGCGCCGTCGATTTCAGGTGCATCTCCTCGGCTGCGGCCTTTCGCGCCAAAGCTGCCGGAAACGGGTTGCGCCGCACTGCCGGCACGCGAGCCAATCTGGTCGATGAGGACCTGCTGCCGGGTCCCCACCTTGCGCCGCAGCCGCCGCGCCGAGATCGCCTGCTGGCATTGCATGAAGCGATGCCAGCGCTCTTCCTTCACCTCGTCGGGAACCGGCGGCGCGAGATCGTTCGCGCGCGCGCCGTTGACCGGCTCGTAGCGAAAGCAGCCGACGCGATCGAGCTCGGCTGCCGCGAGCCAATCGAGGAGCACCCGGAAATCGTCCTCCGTCTCGCCGGGAAATCCCACAATAAAGGTGGAGCGGATGGCCAGCTCGGGACATATCTCGCGCCAGCGCGCGATGCGCCGCAAGGTCTTTTCCTGCCCGGCGGGGCGCTTCATCCGCCTGAGCACGGGCTCGGCCGCATGCTGAAAGGGGACATCCAGATAAGGCAGCAGCCTGCCTTCCGCCATCAGCGGGATCACTTCGTCCACATGAGGATATGGATAGACGTAATGCAGCCGCACCCACACCCCGAGCTCGCCCAGTGCACTCGCCAGGTCGAAAAACCGCGCGCGCACCATGCGATCCTTCCACTTGCTTTCCGCATATCTGATGTCGGTGCCGTAGGCGGAAGTATCCTGCGAGATGACCAGGAGCTCCTTGACGCCGGCGGCGACCAGGCGCTCGGCTTCCCGCAGCACGTCGGCTGCGGGCCGCGAGACCAGATCGCCCCGCAGCTTGGGAATGATGCAGAAGGTGCAGCGATTGTTGCAGCCCTCGGAAATCTTCAGATAAGCGTAATGCCGCGGCGTGAGCTTGATGCCCTCGGGCGGGAGCAGATCGACAAAGGGATGATGACGCGGGGGGAGCGCGCGGTGTACCGCCTCCACTACGCTCTCGTATTGTTGCGGCCCGGTGACCGCGAGTACGCCGGGATAAGCGTCCGTGATCTTTTCCGGCTCCGCCCCCATGCAGCCGGTCACGATCACCTTGCCGTTCTCATTGAGCGCCTTGCCGATGGCCGCAAGCGACTCCGCCTGCGCGCTGTCGAGAAAGCCG
>DASXIG010000394.1:0-5029 GCA_036498105.1 Xanthobacteraceae bacterium
GGACTGCCGGTCTGCATCGGCGGCTTTCACGTTTCGGGATGCCTCGCCATGCTGCCGGAGCTGCCGCAGGACCTGCGCGAAGCGCAGGCGCTCGGCATTTCGCTGTTTGCCGGCGAGGCTGAGGAAGGACGCCTCGATGCTGTGTTCCGGGACGCCTGGAGCGGGCGGCTTGCCCCGCTTTACAACCACATGAACCAGCTCCCCAACCTGCAAGGGGAGCCACCTCCGATTCTGTCGCGACGGCACATCCGGCGCACCGCCGGATCGCTCTCGAGCATGGATTTGGGGCGCGGCTGTCCATACCAATGCTCCTTCTGCACCATCATCAACGTGCAGGGACGCAAGAGCAGATTCCGCTCCCCGGACGATCTCGAAAAGATCGTGCGCGACAACTATGCTCAGAACATCAGGCGATTTTTCATTACCGACGACAATTTCGCCCGCAATCGGGATTGGGAGGCGCTGTTCGATCGGCTGATCGCGCTACGTGCCGGCGATTGCCCGAAGATCGGCTTCACCATTCAGGTCGATACGCTCTGCCACAAGATTCCGAACTTCATCGAGAAGGCGCAGCAAGCGGGCGTGCGCCGGGTGTTCATCGGGCTGGAGAACATCAACCCGGACAATCTCATCGCCGCCAAGAAGCGCCAGAACAAGATCACCGACTATCGCGAGATGCTGCAGAAATGGCGCGAGCATGGGGCCATAACCTGCGCCGGCTACATCATCGGATTCCCCGGCGACACCAAAGAGACCGTTCTGCGGGATATCGAGATCCTCAAGCGAGAGCTGCCCCTCGACATCCTCGAGCTGTTTTTTCTCACGCCCTTGCCAGGCTCGGAGGACCACAAGGTCATGTGGCAGAAAGGGGTCTGGATGGACCCCGACATGAACAAGTACGACTTGAACAATCGCGTGACGCAGCATCCGAAAATGACGGATTCGGAGTGGGAAGCCGCCTATCGCGCGGCCTGGGATGCTTTCTACTGCCCGGAGCATATCCGCACGATCCTGCGGCGCGCCGCCGCGAGCCCGCTGGGCAGGCCAAAGACGACGCTGTCCACCCTGTTATGGTTCAAGCTGGTGAGCGCATTCGAAGGCGTGCACCCGCTCGAGGGCGGAGCATTGCGGCTGAAATTCCGGCGCGATCGGCGCTACGGCTTGCCGCTGGAGAACCCGCTTCTGTTCTATCCCCGATATGCCGGCGAAAGCCTCGCAAAGGCGTGGAGGTACTGGGGGGTATATCGCCAATGCAAGGCGATGCTCGCGGAAATCATGGCGGCACCCGACCGCTGGTCCTATAGCGACATCGCGATCGCCCGACCCGGTGCTGACGAGTTCGAAGCTCTCGACCTTTATCACGCCACCGCCGGCGGGGAGGCCGCGCTCGCGCGCAAGCGGCGCGACGACGCGATCCGGGCAGGGACCACAGGATTTGTACGGACGCCGATAGATACCGAGGGCAGCCGGGTTCCCCTGAACCGTGTCGCAGGGATTTGATTTCACCAGCCAGGAGTTCTTCCGCGATCCGGCGGCCGGAGTGAAAAGGCTGCGGGCTTGCGGATCTGTTGTTGCGACCAGATTCCCGATCGTCGGGAGGGTATGGATCACGACCAATTACGAGCTCACGGCTCGTGTATTGAAAGACAGCGACTCCTTCACGCTGCGCAAGAAGGGCGGTCGCCCTGCCGGGGTTCGATGGTGGATGCCGGCGGGCCTCGTCGTTCTCACCAATAACATGCTGACCATGGACGAACCCGACCACACGCGCCTGCGCGGGATCGTAGACGAGGCGTTTCGCCGCCGCGCGATCCTCGACATGGAGCCGCACATTCGCGCGATCGCCGATGACCTTGCCGACAAGCTGTTTGCGAACGGAAACCCGGCCGACCTGGTCGAGCGATACGCGCGAGTGCTGCCGCTGTCCGTCATCTGCGAATTGCTCGGCCTGCCTGTGGCGGACCGGCCGAAATTCATCGCTTGGGCAAACTCCGTCGCGCGGCTTGCCAACGCCTTCGACCTTGTTCGCATGATCGGCGGCCTTTCATCGATGAAGCGTTACCTGGAAGAAAGGTTGCGGCACGCGCGCGTGCACGGCGGCGAAGGCCTGATCGCCGAGCTTGTGCGGGTGGAAAACGAAGGCGGACCCATCAGCTCCGACGAAATGGTCGCGATGGTCTTTCTACTGTTGGGGGCGGGATCGGAAACCACGACGCATCTGATCAGCGGATCGGTGTATGAGCTCCTGAGGAATCCCACCCTGCGCGATTGGCTGGTGCAGGACTGGAGCCGGCTCAACCTCGCGGTCGAGGAGTTCCTGCGTTTCGTCTCTCCAGTCCAATTTTCAAAGCCGCGCTTCGTGCGGCGGGACATCGAGCTCGACGGCGTTCGGCTGAAGAAAGGCGACAGAATAATGGCCATGATCGTGGCAGCCAACATGGACCCGGAGGTGAACGACCGGTGCGAGCACCTTGATCTTCAGCGACGACCGAACCGGCATATCTCCTTCGGAACGGGAATCCACTTTTGCCTTGGTCATCAGCTTGCGCGCATCGAAGCGATGTGTGCGCTTCAGGCGCTGTTCACGCGCTGGCCGGATATTCGGCTTGCGGTGCAGCCTTCTGCACTCCGATGGCGCAGGCGGCCGGGTCTGAGAGCCATAGAAAAACTGCCGCTGGCGGATCGCGCGTAATCCGGCGGTTGGCCCGGGCGGGCATGCCGGGCGCCTGACCACCGCCCATCCCGGGGTGCTGCGGCGCAAACGGGCGCTCTAAGCCCTGGTTTTTCTGCTGGTTGGCTGTGACAGCGGCAAATCTGCCACACCCCGCACAAAACGTCGTTCGGTCCACTCGGGAACCCGTTGCTGACACGGTCAAAGGCGTATCATGCGGCCGATCAGATCGAGGATCGGCTGGCGTCGTGCGCACTGCAATCGCCCTTTCAGCGTTTGCCCATGCCCTGTTCTGGGGCGTGAATGCGTTGTCGGTGCCTGACCCCATTGCCAGGCCCGCCGAGAACCCCATTACGGTGGATATTGTCTCCGCCGACGAGATCGGCGAAGTGCCGAAGGCTCATACCCCCGAAACGGCCGATTTCCCGGAGGCTTCAGCCGAGCCCAGGGTCGCCGCGCCGCCCAAATCCGAGATTCAATCCAGCGACAATGCCCAGCACCAGTCCTTGCAACCGCCTCCCCGGCGCGACCAGCCTGAACAGGCGCGGCAGGTAAAGCGCTCGCAAACGGCAGCATTGCCGGCTCCCGAGATGAAGGCCGAGCCGGCCCTGTCGGGCTCTGCTGCACCTGCCGCGCAAGACGAGCCGAAACCGGAGACAAAGCCGGAGCCGGAGCCGAAGCTGCCCGAGTTCGGGAGCAGCTGGCTCGACGCGGCGCTGAGCTCGCTGCCGGTGACCGCCACCAGGTATGACGAATCGCAGACCCCGGCCAATCTCTCGCAAAGAGATATCGCGACATTCAAGGCGCAGCTGCAAAAGTGCTGGACCCCGCCCGCGGGGCTCGCCGACGAAGCCGGATTGGTGACTGTCCTGCGCATCTCGCTCAAGCCGAATGGGATGCTGGCCGAGGATCCCATCATGCTTGCGGCCAGCGCCTCCTCAAACGGACCTGCGCTGTTGCAAACGGCCATGCGCGCGCTGCGCCAATGCCAGCCCTACGGTTTCCTGCCGTCCGCGAAATACAATGAATGGAAGCTCCTCGACCTGAGCTTTTCGCCAACCGGCCTGAGCACACGCCCGGCATTCGTCTCCGGGTTTTAATCTTTGCTATAGGCCTTTACCGAGAGAAATCCGCCCAGCGCCAGGAATACGATCGCGGCTATAACCATGACGCCGCGATGCTGCCCGATCTGGGCCGCGACTTCAGCGAGCCGGAACGGAAAGAACATCCGGCCCAGACCGCCCAGCACCGCAAGCGCGCCGAGCGCGGTCACCAGGACCGGCCAGCCGCCGGTCCAGACATTGTGCGCGCGCAGGATCGCAAGCCCGGCGACGAACAACAGAATGCCGGATAGAAAGATGAGCGCTGGATCGCGCGAAACCCGATCCACCATCGCAGGAAATGAGCCGAGATTGAACAGCATCGCGAGCGCGATCGCGATCAGGGTGGGGCCGATCAGCGCCGCAATTGTTTTGGAGGTCGTCATCATGTCGCGACAGATTGCCGCCCCCGAGCAGCAAGCGCAAGCCGGGCGCGTCGCACCAGCCACAGCCGCGTGATTTGGAAATGCGGATCGCTCAGCGCTCCTGGATGGAATCGAGATAGGCCAGAATCGCGGCGATATCATCGGCTTCGAAAACGAACTCGGGCATATCGGAATGTCCGACCGAAAGGCCCTCGGCCAGCGATTCCGCCAAGGCCTCGATCGGATACTTGCGGGATAACGTGCGAAACGGCGGGGCAGCCGAATGCGGGCTTTCGCCCGTAACGCCAATGGCATGGCACTGGGCGCATTTGGCGGTGACCAGCTCTTTTCCGCGCGCGATCAATGTTGACTCCTCAGCGCTTGCGAGCTGCGGCCCGATGGCCAGCGTGATCGCGATGATTGACAGCTGGAGACTAGGGTGCATCGAGCTGGCTCCGGATCGTTAAAACCCGCGCGGCAACATGGACTCGCTCAGGCTGACCGCCGCTCCGGACAGGCCGTTCATGGGAGCTGCGGCTCTGCGCAGCATCTTGGGCTGCACGCTTGATTTATCCGAGGCACCGTCATTGAGCTCGGTGCCGATGATCATCTTTGCCATCCTTCGGTCCGAGGCCGGAGTAAGACCATAGCCGATGCCGGCATTCACATCCCAGCGGCCGATCTTGAAATCGGTAACGGCGTAGAGGTTGTGCTGCTGCTCGTTGAACGGCACAATGTCCCGAAGCGGTCCCAGACCGGTGTAATACTCGAAACCGAGCGCAAAATTCTCGCCGAAATTGCGCGCCAAGCGTGCAGCCGGCGCGAATGTGGCTTCGCCGTTGACGCCAAATCCGATGTCCACAATGGGATTGATGATGAACTCGATATTGTTC
>DASXIG010000395.1:0-10049 GCA_036498105.1 Xanthobacteraceae bacterium
ATTGCAAGCGGGAGGCTGCGGCCGCTCGCCATCACCAGCCTGCGTCGCTCGCCCCGGCTGCCAAAGGTTGCGACCATGGCCGACCTCGGCTTTCCCGGTTTTGAAGTGCTCGCATGGTGTGGGCTCGCAGCGCCGGCGGGAACACCGGATGCGCTGATCGGACGCTGGAACGACCTCGTCAACGCGGCGCTCGGCGATTCCAAGTTGCGGGCGCAAATCGCCGCCATGGACTACGACGTCAGGGGCGGCTCAGTGACCGAGGCTGCCCGCTTCCTCACGGAGGAAATCGCGCGCTACCAACAGCTCGCGCAGGCCATGGATTTGGCGGAGGACTGAGCAGCGCGCCGGCATCTCGCGCGATGCCTTGCAGGGCGGAGCCTTGGCGCTGAGCCTTGGCGCGCGCATCCTTGCTGGACGGCGAAATCATTGTCACACTCCACATCAGCCACACTGTGTTTGACATCGAGGTAAGCCATGAAGCTGTGCCGCTATGACGATGACCGCCTGGGCGTGGTGCGCGGCGACATGGTCCATGACGTTACGGAGGCACAGGCCCAGATCAGGGCGGCCGCTCCCTATGCCATGAAGGGCGACGCGGTCATCGCCGCGTTGCCCGCCTGGCGCTCGCGCCTCGAGGAGATGGCGACCAAGGTGCCGGGCCGGCCGGTCTCCGCGGTCAAGCTGCTCTCCCCGGTCGCCCGGCCGTCGAAGCTCGTGGCGGCCCCTACCAACTACAAGGCGCATATCGAGGAGATGGCGGCGCGCGCCACCGCGCAGAACACCAACCCCTCGCCTGCCATTGGAACGGCAGGGCTTTTCCTGAAGGCGAACTCGTCGCTGGTGGGAGCATCGGAGGGGGTCGCAATTCGCTTTCCGGAGCGACGCAACGAGCATGAAGTCGAGTTGGCGATCATTTTCGGCAAGCAGGGAAGCGACATTCCGCGCGACAAGGCGCTCGACTATGTGGCCGGATACTGCATCGGCCTCGACATGACCGCGCGTGGGCCCGAAGACCGCAGCTTCCGCAAGTCGATCGACACCTATTCCGTGCTCGGGCCCTGGATAGTCACGGCCGACGAAATTCCGGATCCAGACAAAGTGCCGCTCAGGATTGCAATCAACGGTGAGATCAAGCAGAGCAGCAACACCAGTCAGCTGATCTATGACTGCCGCAAGCTGATCGAGTGGGGCTCGACTTTCTACACCTTCTATCCCGGCGATGTGCTGTTTACCGGGACGCCCGACGGCGTGAGCCCGGTGAAGCCGGGCGACGTGATGCGCGCGGAAATCGAACCGATCGGCGCCATGTCGGTCGCGGTACGCGCGCATCAGGCCGCCTAGAACCGTAGCCCGGATTGCACTTGCGCAATCCGGGGAGAAGCCGCTCCCGGATATCGCTGCGCTCCATCCGGGCTACAATGCACCAGGAGTTTGCATTGATGGAAACGATCCGGAAGTTATGCCTGGCAATCATCTCCGTTTGCTCGGCCTTGCTCGCCGCCGCTGCCGCGCAGGCCGAAACAGGCGTGACCGACAGCGAAATTAGGATCGGGATGTGGACACCGCTGAGCGGTCCGGTGTCCTTGCTCGGGCAATCCGCGCGCGATGCCGTGCGGCTCTGGGCCAAGGAGGTCAACGACAAGGGCGGCATCCATGGCCGCAAGATCAATTTCATTTCCTATGACGATGCGGCCTCGCCCCAGGAAGCCCAGGCGGTGATCCGCCGGCTGATCGATCAGGACCAGGTATTCATGCTGATCTCGGGGTCGGTCAGCGGATCAACCTTGCCGGTTCGACAGGTCATTACGCGCGATAAGGTGCCGTTCGTCTCGTCCATCTCGTCGAACATGAATCTGATGCGGCCGTTCTCGCGCTACATATTCCGTATCTACGCCAACGAGGACACCCAGGCGCTGGGAATGGTCCAGTGGATGATGGAGCGCGAAAAGATCCAGCGCCCGGCCATCATCTACACCAGCAACGATTATGGCGTTGGCGGCTTCCAGGTGTTTTCCGAGCGTCTCAAGGAGAAGTACAAGGTCACGCCGGCCGCGGCCGAGCGGTATAACCAGGGAGATCAGGACTTTTCTGCCCAGCTCCTGCGCATCAAGGCCGCCGATCCGGACGGTCTCCTGATCTATGCCTTCGCGCAGGAGGCGGGAATCATCGTGCGCCAGGCAAAGGAGCTCGGCATTACCGCAAAGCTGTTCGGCGGCGGCAGCACCTCGACCCCGCTGCTCCAGCGCGGCGCGGGACCAGCCGCGGTCGGGTTCACTTCCACGCTGGTCGTGCCCGACCTCGCGGACGTTTCGCAAATGCCCGGGATGGTCGCCTATCGCGACAAGCTCAAGGCCGCCCTCTATCCCGACGGTTTTCCGCCAGGCCGTCCCTCGGAATATGATCTCGCGGGCTACGCGGCCGGCAAGGTGACCGAGGCGGCGCTCGAGAAGGTGGGCAAGGATGTATCGCGCGAGGCGTTCGTCGATGCGCTCGAAGGGGTCAAGGATTTTGATACGGGCGTCACGTTCCCGATCAGCTTCGGCAAGGACAGTCACGAGGGATCGCGGCAGGTGGAAATCATCCGGGTAAGGCCGGATCTGAAATGGGAAAGCGTGGCCCGAATCGGCGCGCCATAAATCCTGGTGGAGTTGCTGACCCAGGTCGTGGTGAGCGGCCTCACCCTCGGAAGTCTATACGCGCTGGTCGGCCTGGGATTCGTCGTTATTTTTCGCGCCACCAAGGTCGTGAATTTCGCCCAGGGCGAAATGATGATGCTTGGCGCCATTCTCGCGCTGTATTTCTACACTGATCTGGTTCTGCCCTATTGGCTGTCGTTCATCCTCGCGGTGACGGTCTGCGCGCTGTTCGGGGCCGCGCTCGAGCGCCTCGCCTATCGTCCGCTGATCAATGCGCCTGTGGTCACTCTGATCCTGGCGACGGTGGCCGTCGGACAGATGATGCGGGCCGGGGTACGCATCCTGCGCGGCTCGGAGGTGAGCCGTTTTCCCTCCATTCTGCCGGCCGAGCCGTTCTCGATCGCCGGCGTCACCGTCACTCCGCTGAGCTTGAGCATCATCGCGCTCGCGGTGCTTCTCGTCTGCGCCTTCATGCTGTTCTTTCGCAAGACCACGATCGGAAAGGGCATGGAGGCAACGTCCGAAAATCGGGATGCCGCAACGCTATGCGGGGTCGATGTTCACCGGACCTTCTCTTTGATCTGGGCGGCCGGCTCGGCGCTCGCTGCCGCCGCCGGCGTTCTCCTTGCCCCGCTGATCATCATCACGCCCGACATGGGCACCATCGGAATCAAGGGATTCATCGGCGCCATTCTCGGCGGCTTCACGAGCATTCCCGGTGCGATTGCGGGCTGCTTTCTGCTCGGCGTGATCGAAAACCTGGGCGGCGTCTATGTCGCAAGCTCGATGAAGGACGTAATCTCGTTCCTGATGCTCGTCCTCGTTCTTACGATCAAGCCCAACGGCCTGTTCGTAGGCGAGCAGGGACAGCGGGCGTGAGCACTCAGGATCGCCGCGCGGCCGCTCTCGGGATCTGGCTGCTTTTGTTGCTGTGCCTGCTGGCTCCGTTTTTTCTCCCGACCTACCCGCTGTTTGTACTGAGTCTCGCGATCGTCAACATCATCGCCGTGCTCGGCGTCAATCTGGTGATGGGCTATGCGGGCCAGATTTCGCTCGGCCATGCCGGTTTTGCCGCCATCGGCGCCTACGCAACGGCGTTGCTGGTGGTGAACCACGATCTCTCGTTCTGGATCGCAGTTCCGCTCGGCGGCGTTCTCGCCGCAGCGTTCGGGTACATCGTCGGGCTTCCGGCGCTGCGTTTGGGCCCGCTCTACGTCTCCATGGTGACGTTCGGTTTCGGTTTGATCGTCGTGATCATCGTGCAGAACTGGTACGACCTCGCAAACGGTCCGAACGGGATGGTGGTCCCGCCGCCGGAGCTGTTCGGATACGAGCTGTTTCCGCGCCAGCTTCACATCCCGATCGTTCTGATCGCCGCCGGGCTTTTTCTGCTCGCCCGCAATATCGTCGATTCAAGACACGGCCGAGCCTTTATCGCCATTCGGGAGAATGAGCTGGCAGCGCGCGGCATGGGCATCAGCCTCGCCCATTACAAGACGACCGCATTTGCCGTGGGTGCGTTCTATGCCGGGATTTCCGGCGGCTTGTTCGCGGGGCTGTCGCAGTTCGTCAATCCGGACGCATTCGTCTTCCCCGTTTCCATTCTTTATGTGACCATGGGAATCCTCGGGGGCATCGGCACGCTGGCGGGAGCGGCTGTCGGCGGGCTGATGTTGACGCTTCTGCCCGAGCTGCTCCGGGGGGCGGCCGAGTACAAGGACTTCCTCACCGGTCTTCTGCTTCTTGTCCTGCTGATCTTTCTCCCCACCGGCCTCATCGGGGCTCTGCGGCGAACGCTCGATCGGCCGCAAGCTGCGCAACTACCCGCGCCGACCGCAGTTCCGATCGCGCGCGAGGAGCCTCGCCCGGCAGCGGCGTGGGATCCTCTTCTCAAGGTCGAAGGCGCCGGCATCAGCTTCGGGGGATTGCGGGCGTTGCAGGACATAAGCCTGCAGCTGGGAGCAAACGAGATCCTCGGCGTCATCGGTCCGAATGGGGCGGGCAAGACCACGCTGTTCAATGTCGTATCCGGGATGGAGAGACCCGATCGGGGCCGCATCGTCTTCGCGGGGCAGAACGTGACCCGCATGCCCGCGCACGCGCGCACGCGCCTTGGGATGGCGCGTACCTTTCAGAACGTCGCCCTGTTCAACGAGATGAGCGTACTCGATAATGTCCGCGTCGGTGCGCATGTGCGGCTCAAGAGCAGCCTGCTTGCAGCAGGCATGCGGACCCGGAGCGAACGAGCCGAGGAGTTGCGATCGCGGCAGGAGGCCGCGAAGCTTTTGGACTTCGTCGGCTTGCTGCCGTACGCGGAGCAGCCGGCGCACGGGCTCGCCTTCGGCCATCAACGGCTGCTCGAGATCGCGCGTGCGCTGGCATCCCGCCCCCGGCTTCTGCTCCTTGACGAGCCCGCCGCCGGGCTCAGTTCATCGGAGCTCGAAGCGCTCGTGCTGCTGATCCGGCGCATTCGCGACGAGCATGGGCTTTCCATTTTGCTGATCGGGCATACCATGCGGCTGGTGATGGGGTTGTCCCATCGTATCGTGGTGCTCGATCACGGCGTCCAGCTGGCGGAAGGATCCCCCAGCGAGATTCAAAACGATCCGCGGGTCATCGCAGCATATCTCGGGGTCGAGAATGCTGCTTGAAGTCAATGCGGTGCATGCCTTCTACGGCAAGGTCGAGGCTCTCAAGGGCGTAAGCCTGCGCGTCAGGGAGCACGGCATCGTCAGCCTTCTCGGCGCGAACGGGGCGGGCAAGACGACGACCGTGCGGACCATCGTCGGCCTGCACAGGTCGCGCGACAACGACATCCGCTTCGATGGTCGTTCGATCGGCACGGTTGCGCCGCATCGGATCGTCAGCCTCGGTATCTCCATGGTGCCGGAGCGGCGCGAGCTGTTCCCCGACATGAGCGTGCTCGACAATCTCGAAATGGGCGCATATCGCCGGCGAGACCGGCAGGAGGTCCGGCGTACCCTGGAATGGACCTGCAGCCTGTTTCCGGTGCTGGCGGAACGGCGCAAACAGCGCGCCGGTGCGCTCAGCGGCGGCCAGCAGCAGATGCTCGCCATCGGCCGCAGCCTGATGTCGCGGCCGCGGCTCCTGCTGCTTGACGAGCCTACGCTCGGTCTGGCTCCCTTGCTGGTCAACCAGATCTTCGCGACGCTGCGACAACTCCATCGTGATGGGATCACCATCCTGCTGATCGAGCAGAATGCAAACCAGGCTCTCAAGCTCGCCGAATACGGCTATATCCTCGAGAACGGCCGCATTGCCCTGGAAGGCGAGAGTGCCGACCTGATGCACGACGAGAACGTGAGCCGCTCATACTTGGGCGCGATTTGATGCGCATCATAGGGTGGGTTAGCCTGCGAGCCGGCCTCAGCCGACTCGCCGGCGTAACCCACCAAACACGCGGTGGGTTACGCGGCCGATCTCGCCAAGGCGAGATCGGCGCTAACCCACCCTACAAAGTAAGACGTTGAGCAATGGCGGGGCTGGTCATTAGAAATGCCGACTGGGTCGTCACGGTCGATCCCGCGCGCCGGATCCTGAGAGACGGCGCAATCGCAATCGTGGATGATCGCATCAGCTTCGTGGGCAAGAGCAGCGAGCTTCCCGCGGATTGCGCCGGCATGGAAATGATCGACGCGTCGGGCCTGCTCGTATTGCCGGGGTTCGTGGATACCCATGTGCACAACACGCAGCATCTGGGCCGAGGTCTCGCCGACGAATGCGACATCCCCAAGCAGCTCCTTGAGCGGCTCTACGGCTACGAATCCGAAATGACTTCCGAGGATGCCTATTGGGCCGCGAGAGCCTGCCAGCTCGAGCTGATCAAGGCAGGGACCACCTGCTTTTTGGATCCCAGCAGCTACTATCCGGGCGAGACCGCGAAGGCGGCCGGCGAAAGCGGCATGCGCGGGATCGTGTCGCGCACGGCCTTCGACGTGCACAACACCACGATCGGCAAGATGCCGTCGAAGACCATGTTCCGGGAGACGCTGCCGGAAGCGCTGGAGCGCGCGGAAGAGACCGTGCTCACCCACGACAACACCTACGGTGGCCGGGTGAGAGCCTGGTTCGCGCTGCGCATCCTCGCAGGCTGCTCCGATGATCTTTGCCGCGGTATCCGCCGGTTGGCCAACAAGCACCATGTTCCAATCGTCATGCACGCCTCGGAGTCGCGGGACGAGATTGTCGGCTCCCGCTTGTCGTCGGGATTGAGCGATGTCGAGCGGCTGGAAAGCCTGGGCGTGCTCGGTCCCGACATGGTGATGATTCACATGGGCTGGGCGAGCCCGAAGGAGATATTTCTCGCTCAGAAGCACGGGTTCAAGATTTCATACACGCCCTCGACCGGGTTCCGGCTCGGCATGGGGGATACGGGATTTGGTCATTTTCCCGAGATGGCGGCCATCGGGGTGACGGTTTCGCTCAGCTGCAATTCGGCGATGTCCAGCAACTACCTGGACATGGTGCGGTTGATGAATCTCGGCGCCGGTGCCATGCGCGCCACGCGGCTGAGCGCGTTTATTTTTCCTCCCGAGGAGATGATCGAGATGGCGACCATCAACGGCGCCGTTGCCGTCGGCGCGCAAAGCGAGATCGGCTCCATCGAGGTGGGCAAGAAGGCGGACCTCGCGCTGTTCGATACCCGGGGTGCCGAATGGCGGCCGCTGCTCAACCCGCTCTCCAATCTGGTTCACAGCGCCCGCGGCGGGGCTCACACCGTGATCGTGGACGGAAAGGTCCTGCTGGCAGCCGGCAAGATGCGCACGATCGACGAGGAGGAAACGCTGGCCGAATGCCAGCGTCGTGGCGTGATCATCGCGCGAAAATCCGGGCTCGATCGGGTCACCCAGTCCCCCTGGCCGCGGCTGTAGAGAAACGTGATGCGCCGGCGGCTGATCAAGCACATCGACTGGGTCGTCACGCTCGATGCCGAGCGGCGGATGATTGCCGATGGCGCAATCGGGATCGCGGGCGATCGGATCGAGCTCGTCGGCAAATCGAACGAGGTCGAAGCCCGCTTCACGGCCGACGAGACCATGGATGGGCGCAGCCTGATCGCCATCCCCGGTCTTATCGATGCCAGTGTTGCCACGATTCAGCAGCTCGGCCGCGGAGCGGCCGATTTCTGCGACATCCCGAAATTCATGCTGGAGCGCATTCTTCCCTACGAAGCTGCGCTCTCGGCCGAGGATGCGGCGGTTGCAACACGGACCTGCCAGCTGGAGATGATCCGGTCCGGCACCACCTGTTTCGTGGACGCCGGCAGCAGGTTCCCCGAGGTCGTGGCCAAAGTGGCGCGCGAGACCGGTCTGCGGGCGTTCGTGCCGCGCGCGGTCTACGACGCGTTCGACACCATCATGGGCGCGTTCCCGAACGTGTTCGAGCGCGAGACACGGGATGACGCCCTGCGGCGCGCGGAAGACGCAATCGCGGCCATCGAGAAGGTCGGAGATGCGCGTGTGCGGCCGGCCGTAGCGCTGCCCTGGCTCGCGGCGGCCAGCGACGATCTGTGCCGTGAGCTGTCCGCACTGGCTCAGCGCAAGAATGTCCGTCTGATTGCGGCCGCGGCGCGCTCCCGTGACGACGCCGTCGCGTCGCGCCGCCAGCATGGCCGTACCGAGGTCAAGCGGCTTCTGGACGCGGGCGCGCTCACCGGCTCGACCATCGTTGTACACGCGGGATGGACGAGCCCGCGCGATCTCGTGGATTTGCGGGACACAGGCGCCCAAGTCGCATGCTGCCCGTCGATGTCCCATCGTCTCGGCACCGGCAGCCTCGAATTCGGCCGCTACCCCGAACTCCTGGAATTCGGAGTGAACGTCACGCTCGGATCCGGCTCCGCCATGGCGAGCAATTACGTCGACGTTGCGCGCCAGCTCTATCTGTTTGCCGGCGGCAGCAAGACCTATCGCCTGGACGCGACGTCGGTGCCCCCGGAAACCGCGCTCGAGATGGCGACCATTCGGGCCGCTGCGGCGATCGGTCTCGAGCGCGACATCGGCTCGCTCGAGGCGGGGAAAAAGGCGGACATCACCATGTTCCGCATGCTGGCGGCGGACTGGGCGCCGGTCATCAACCCGGTGGCCAACCTGGTGTTCAGCTCGCGTGGCGGAGCGCACACTGTCCTGGTCGATGGCAACGTGCTGCTCGCCGGCGGCCACTTGAAATCGATCGACGAGCATCGCACGCTCGCCGAGGCCCAGCGAAGCGCCGAGCTGATCATGGCCCGCAGCGGGCTTGATCGCTACTGCGCCCCGCAGTGGACGGTTCAGTGAGTTGTTCGGCAGAAAGCGTGAGGAGAGTGAAATGGCAAACCGCAGGTTCATCATCGAGCGCGACATCCCGAAGGTCGGGACGCTCGAGCGCGATCAGCTCAGGGCCGCTGCCGCAAAATCAAACGAAGCCCTGCATCAGCTCGGTCCCGACATTCAATGGGTCGAGAGCTATGTCGCCGACGACAAGACTTTCTGCGTCTACCTCGCCAAGGACGAGGCGATCATTCGCAAGCACGCCGAGATCAGCGGATTTCCCGCCACCAAGATCACCGAAGTGCGCAAGATGATCGACCCGACCACGGAGAAGGCGGCGTAGAGTAGCTTAGCTTAGCTTAGCTTAGCTGCGTCATGCGCGGGGACGCAGTCAAGCTTGCGCAGACTGCGTAAACTTGTCTGCGCTACCCGCGCATCCATCTTCTTCGGAAGAAGAGTTTTTGATCAAAGGACGGAGTGCAGCGGACCTCGGGCCTGCCCGAGGTCCGTATTATTATTAAATTAAATGCCTCAAGTCGGGTAAACCCGACTTGAGGTGTCAAGCCCGGCAATGACGAGCTTCTCAATAATGCCAGTCCCTCTGCCCGACGCGCCGGAGCGCCTGCGATTGCTCGAGCAGCGTGCGGCGCAGGAGCGCGCGCTGCTCGATTTCCCGCAGCGGCCATGGGTCGTGACCCGTCGCACCGAGGACGGCAAACCCATCCTCAACGCGCTCGTGGTCGGAGCGGGCCAGGCCGGCCTTGCGATCACGTTCGGCTTGATGCGGGACCATGTCGATCACGTCCTGTGCATCGATGCGCTGCCCGAGGGGGAGGAGGGGCCGTGGCTCAGCCACGCGCGCATGCAGACGCTGCGCACGCCGAAACAGCTCACCGGCCCCGATCTCGGACTTCCCAGCCTGGCGTTCAAAGCCTGGTACGAGGCTCAGTTCGGCGCGGAGGCCTGGGGCGGTGTGGATCAAATCCCCCGCACGGAATGGCCGCGCTACCTTGGTTGGATCCGGCAGCTCCTGAGCCTGCCGGTGCGCAATCGCGTGCTGTTGAAACGGATCGTGCCGCACGGCGAGCACCTCGCGGCCGAGGTCGAGACCCCGGCAGGTGCCGAGACCGTGCTCGCCCGCAAG
>DASXIG010000396.1:0-5123 GCA_036498105.1 Xanthobacteraceae bacterium
CACCTCCCGGATATCGCGGCGCGCCATGACCCATCCTGGAACCGGAGCACGCTCGTGGAGCGCGCCGCTTATCCGGGCTACCCGGCCACCGTACCGACATATGCCGCGACCACACGCGGATCCCGCAAGACTCGAGCCGGCGGACCTTCGGCCAAGGTGCGCCCGTAGTCGAGCACATGAATGCGGTCGGCGAGATCGGCCACCATCTGCAAATCGTGCTCGATCCAGATCATGGCCATCCCAAGCTGATGCTTGATACGCAGGATGAATCGAGCGAGATCCTCACGCTCGTCACGATTAAGCCCCGCGGAGGGCTCGTCCAGCATCAGCAGGAGAGGGTCGAGCGCGAGTGCGCGAGCGAACCCGACCAGCTTCTGGATGCCGAAGGGAAGCCCCGCTACCGGCGCATGACGGTAAGGCTCGAGCTCGACCAGCTCGATGATGTGCTCGACTGCTTCGCGGTTGCGGACTTCCTCGCGCCGCACCGCGGGCAAGAACAGCATCTCGGAGATCGGGTTGGTACGAATGCGCGCGTGCCGGCCGGTCAGAAGATTCTCCAACACCGACATTTGCGGGAACAGCTCACCGTGCTGAAAGGTGCGGGCGAGGCCCATGCGCGCAATCGCGTGCGGCGCGCGTCCGGCAATACGGGTGCCGCGGAAGCGGATCTCGCCGTCGCCCCGGTATATTCCGTTGATGCAGTTGAGCACGCTGGTCTTGCCTGCGCCGTTCGGTCCGATGAGCGCGAGCAATTCGCCTTTGCCGATGCTGAACGAGACCTGGTCGAGCACGGTCAGCCCACCGAAGCGCAGCGACAGGCACTCGAGCTCGAGCTCAGCCATACCATCTCCGGCGCCGCCGATATTGCTTGACCTCCCGATAGCTGCGGCGCTCGCCGCCCGCGCGGCCGAGATAGAACTCCTGAATGTCGGGATGCGTGCGAAGCCGCTCGGCCGTGCCATCGAGCACAATGTGCCCGCTCTCCATGACGTAGCCGTAATCGGCAATCTCGAGCGCGACCGTGGCGCTCTGCTCCACCATCAGAATGGCAAGGCCGAGCTCGCGCTGGATTTTGGTCAACCGCTGCAACAAGTCGCTGACCACCACCGGGGCCAATCCGAGCGAAAGCTCGTCGACCAGCAGCAATTGCGGCGCGCAGACGAGGGCGCTCGCCAGTGCCAGCATCTGGCGCTCGCCACCGGACAGGAGCCCGCCGATCCGGCCCCTCAAATCCCGCAATCGTGGAAAGAATTGGTACACGAGCGACTCGCGCCGACGCTGCTCGGCAACCCTGACGCCATGCGGGAGCGGAGCGATCAAATTCTCCGCCACTGTCAGGTTCGGAAAAACCTTGTCTCGTTCAGGCACGAGCACAATGCCGCGCGCGGTGTTCCGCTGCGGCAGCGCATTCTCGATCCGCTCGCCCTTGAACAGGATCGCGCCTTCGCTGACGCGCGCGTGGTCGAGACCGAGGAAGCCCGAGATCGCCCGCAAGGTGGTCGTCTTGCCGGCGCCGTTGGTGCCGAGCAGGGCGACGATCTGTCCCGGCTCCACCGCAAGCGATATGCCCTGCACAGCCGTGATGCTGCGGTGGTAGACGACTTCGAGCTTCTGCAGCTCGAGCAGCCTCACCGGCGGGCTCCCCCGGCCGGCCGCTGCTTGTACGGCCAGAGCAGGAAATAACTCTGAATGCGGCGCCAGATTCCCACGAGCCCGAGCGGCTCGAGCACCAGAAAAAGAATCATGACCAGCCCGAACGCAGCATAGTTGACGGCAAACAACATGCTGGCAATCTCTTGCGCGCCCGGCAACGCCAGCAACGCGCTCTCGACGGCATAGGGGAAAAGCGTGACAAAAGCGGCTCCCAGCAGCGCGCCAAGCAGCGAGCCCATGCCGCCTACGATCACCATGGCAACATATTGGATGGTGAGAAACAGCGAGAATGCCTCGACCGACACAAATCCGCGGTAATAAGCAAACAGAGCGCCGGCGACCGCGGTGATTGCCGAGCTGATCACGAATGCGAGAAGCTTGTATGCGGCAATGCCGATCCCGAGCGTTTCGGCAACGGTCTCGTGCGTGCGGATCGCGCGCCACGCCCGGCCGCTGCGTGCGCGCATGAGATTGAGACAGATCAGGAGCGTTGCGGCGGCGGCGGCGAGCAGGATGAAATACCAGGCCCGTCCATCGGTGACCGAGATGCTGCCGAGCTGGGGCGGATCAATCATGATCCCGGTGGAGAATCCGCGCCGCGTCTCGTATTCGCCGCCGAGATAGATCACGATGAAATGCAGGGCCAGCGTGCTCACGGCGAGATAGAGGCCGCGCAGCCGCAGCGAGGGCAGCCCGAAAATGAGCCCGAGCAGGACGCCAACCAGGCCCGCCGCCGGCAGGGTGAGCCAGAACGGCGCGTGCATCTCGCGAAAGAGAATTCCCACCGTGAATGCACCGGCCGCAATGAGCCCGGCATGTCCGAGCGAGATCTGGCCGGCATAGCCGGTGAGCAGCATCAGCGAGAGCGACCCGATGCAAGCGAGAAATACCTGGCAGGCGAGGTCGAGCTGAAAAGGCGAGGCGATGAGCGGAAATGCGAGCAGCGCGAGCAGGAATACCGCGAGCCACATGACCGCAGCACGGGTTCCGA
Source organism: Xanthobacteraceae bacterium (assembly GCA_036498105.1). Classification (GTDB taxonomy): domain Bacteria; phylum Pseudomonadota; class Alphaproteobacteria; order Rhizobiales; family Xanthobacteraceae; genus VAZQ01. The sequence goes on from DASXIG010000396.1 coordinate 2,645, forward strand.
CGAGAGCGAGGTCGGCGGCGTAGCCGGTCCGGAAATAGCCGCTGGCCGCCGGACGGCTAGACACGGTCGAGCTCCTCGCGGGTGCCGAACAGTCCCCATGGCCGCACGGTCAGCATGGCAATGAGCACCAGGAAGGGGACAACGTCGGATAGCAGCGGATCGACATAGTGAATGGCAAGCACTTCGGCGCTTGCCACGATGAGCGCGCCGACGAGCGCGCCGAGCAGGCTGTCGAGACCGCCCACCAGCGCGGGCGCAAAGGCTTTCAGGCCGATCACGACCATGCTCTGGTCAAGCCCGGAATCCAGAGCAATCAGCATGCCGGCAATCGACCCGGTCAAAGTCGAAAGCGCCCACGCCAGCGCGTAAATGGCATGCAAGTTTATCCCGCGCTGCGCCGCCAGCAGCGGGTTCTGCCCAGCGGCGCGCATGCGCACACCCCAGCGGCCGAAACGCAGGAACGCGAACAGCGAGCCATAGACGAGCACGTTCATCAGAACGATCAGTGCCGCACAGGTCGAGATCCGCGCTCCGCCGAAGACCTCAAGGGAGGGATTGGTAAAACCCAGGGATTGCAGCGGATGCTGCTGCGCGGCGGACCAGATGAGCACGATGAGGCCACGCAGGAGAATGCCGATCGCGATCGTGGTCAGGATTGCCGCCAGCACCATCTCTCCCGTCATCCGGCGCATCAGCATGACGTAGACCAGAACGCCGGCCAGGATGCTCATGAGCACCGCTACCGCAATGGCGCTCACGGGATGGTGCGCGAACAGCGTAGCGGTCGCGAACAGGAGATAGGCGCCCAGCATGCTCAGCTCCCCGTGCGCCATGTTCATGACGCGGCTCACGCGATAGATCAGCACATAGCCGCAGGCGAGCAGCGCATACATCGCCGCGAGCACGATGATGTTGACGATGAGCTGCACAGGTCAGGTGTCAGGTGTCAGGTGTCAGGCATCAGACAGCGGCTTCCTGAGCGCTGATGCCTGATTACCGATGCCTGGTTACTGGACGTCGTATGGCGTCCAGTCCTGGGCCTGAACGATGGCTGATTTGGCGTCGTCCCATCGGTAGACCCGATAATACTGGCGGGTGCGGAAATGATTGTCCTTGCTCCATTGGAGCGGCCCGCCGCGCAAGCCCTTGGTATCGACGCTCACGCTTTCGAGCGCGGTGCGCATTTTCCCCGCGTCGGCAGGCCAGCCCACTTTCTTGAGCGCCGCTTCGAGGACAAGCCCGCCGATCCAGCCCTCGGTCATCTGCTCGGCCGGATAGCGGACATTTGCTTTCTTAACCGCATCGGCGATCTCCGCGTGCACGGGCAGGCGATCCTGGAACAGCGAATTCGCGCCAATGACGTAGAGCTTGTTGTCCTTCAGACGAGCCAGTTCACTCTCGGCCTCGATGTGCGACCATGCGATGTAATTGTCCTGCCAGCCGAGGCGACGCAGGGCTTCGAACGTCTTCACCTCGGTGACCCATGGCGCCCAGGAGAACACCCAGGTCACGTTCGCGTCTTTCAGCTTGGTGGCGAACGGGGTGTAGTCGGGGGTCGGCGGCGGGATGACCTCCTTGTCCACCGTAGTCATCGCCATGGTCTTTGCGTGCTGCTCGGCGTAATCGATCTCGCCTCGGGAGAGCGGGATGGCCATGGCGACAAGACCGAGCTTTACCGGCTCTTTCGCGGTCGCCTTGACGAAGGCAAGCGTCGCGCGACTGTCGTAGCCGCCCGCGTAGGCCGTGGTGCAGAACTGGAGCGCTTCCGCCGGCGGATACACTTCCTTCGGGCATACCGCCCCCATGAACATCAGCGGCACATTGGCGCGTTTGCTTTCGGCCACCACCGGCGCGTAGGTCGAGGACAGGCTCGAGAGGATCAGCAGGCTGACATTGTCCTGGGTCAGGAGCCGCTTCGCATTGGCCGCCGCCTTCGACGGCTCGGCCTGATCATCGAGGATGCTCAGCTGGATCTTCTTGCTGTTGATCCCGCCTGAAGCGTTGAGCCGGTCGACGTAGAGGCGCAGGCCTTCGATCGGAGGACCGTTGGTGCTGGAGGACGGTCCGGTCAGCGCCCCGGTAACCCCGATCACGTATGCATCCTCCGCATGCGCCGAAGCGATCGCTGCCACGACCGCAAAGACAGCTGCACCCGAGCTTGCAAGCGTTCTTTTCAACATTTGTTCTCCTCCCTTTGACTCAGGTTGCCTTTGACTCAGGTTGCCTTTGGATCGGTCATGCCGGCTGCATCGATCCTGCGCCTTCTGTGATGAGCCGCTGCTCGCGGTCATCATACATCTCCTCTACGAGCGCCTTGAAGCGTTGGTACATGAGGTCACGTTTGATCTTGCGCGTCGGCGTCACCGGCTCGCCTTCCTCGGCCGGATCGAGCATTTTGGGCAGAATACGGAAGTCCTTGATCTGCTCGACGCGCGAAAGCTGCGCGTTCGCCTGCTCGATCGCCGCCCCTATCAGGCCC
>DASXIG010000397.1:0-1984 GCA_036498105.1 Xanthobacteraceae bacterium
CTGGGTGCCGCCGGCGCCGGGGATGATGCCGAGCGTGACTTCGGGCAATCCGACCACCGCGTCGCGCGTTGCGATGCGGGCATCGCAGCCGAGCGCAAGCTCCAAACCGCCGCCGAGCGCGGCGCCGTGGATGGCCGCGACGATCGGCTTTGCACAGGCCTCAATTGCCTCGATCACCGCGGGCATCTGCGGATCGCGCAGCGGCCTGTCGAACTCCCGGATGTCGGCGCCCGCGACGAAGGTCTTGCCGGCGCCAATGATCACGATGGCGGAGATGTCCGGATCGGAGCAGGCCGCGCGCACTGCCGCAAGCAGGCCATTGCGCACGTCCCAGGATCCCGCATTGACCGGCGGATTGTCGATGACGAGGATGGCAACACTGCCATCCCTTAGGAGGCGCACCGCGCCAACCGTCTGCTCGTTTGTGCCGCTCTGTTTCATTTCACGCAGCAACTGCGTTGGGCAGGGCTGATATCGGCTGTCATTCCGGGGCCCGGCACTTGTAGCGGCGGGTTTCAAACCCGCCCCTACGGCGGACGAGAAAGTGCGTACAGCATATCGTGACGCGGGAGTACCAGGTTTGCAAACGTCACCTGCCTCCTTGACCCGCGCGCCCGTGGCCAGCACATAGATCGAGAATGGCCGTGATCGATTCTCCTCTCGCCCGCCGCGCCCCCGCCGAGCAGCCGGTCCGGCACGACAAAATTCTGGTCGTTGATTTCGGCTCGCAGGTCACGCAGCTGATTGCGCGGCGCGTGCGCGAGGAGAAGGTCTATTGCGAGATCGTTCCGTTCCAGAAGGCGGAAGCCGGGTTGGCGGCCATGCGACCGAAAGGCGTGATCCTTTCGGGCGGCCCGGCGTCGGTGCTCGACCGCGATGCGCCGCTCGCGCCCGCGGCGATCTACAAGGCCGGCATTCCCGTGCTGGGCATCTGCTACGGCGAGCAGGCCATGGCGATGCAGCTTGGCGGGGAGGTCGAGAGCGGCCATCACCGGGAGTTCGGCCGCGCGGAGGTGCTGGTGACCGCGGAATCACCGCTGCTCGACGGCACCTGGCGCAAGGGAGAGCGCTACCCCGTGTGGATGAGTCACGGCGATCGGGTCACGCGGCTGCCCCCAGGATTCCGCACGATCGCAACATCGCCCAATGCGCCGATCGCGATGATCGCGGACGAGGAGCGGAAGTTCTACGCCACTCAATTCCATCTCGAAGTGGTGCATACGCCGCATGGCGCTGCGCTCCTGCGCAATTTCGTGCGCAGGGTGGCGGGCTGTCGCGGCGATTGGACCATGCGCGCCTTCAAGGAGGAGGCGATCGAAAAGATCAGGGCGCAGGTCGGCGGCGCGCGCGTGATCTGCGGGCTCTCCGGCGGCGTTGATTCCGCCGTGGCGGCTGTGCTGATTCACGAGGCCATCGGCGAGCAGCTTACCTGCGTGTTCGTTGACCATGGCCTGCTGCGGCTGGGCGAGGGCGAGAAGGTCGTGCGGCTGTTTCGCGACAGCTACAACATCCCGCTCGTGCATGTGGAAGCGGAGCGCGAGTTTCTCGAAGCCATTGCAGGCGTCACCGATCCCGAGGGCAAGCGCAAGCTCATCGGCAAGCTCTTCATCGACGTGTTTGAGCGCGAGGCGAAGAAGCTCGGCGGCGCCGAATTTCTCGCGCAGGGCACCCTCTATCCCGATGTGATCGAGAGCGTGTCGTTTACGGGTGGCCCATCGGTGACCATCAAGTCGCACCACAATGTCGGAGGATTGCCGGAGCGGATGCACATGAAGCTCGTCGAGCCGTTGCGCGAGCTGTTCAAGGACGAGGTGCGCGCGCTCGGCCGCGAGCTGGGCCTGCCCGAGGCTTTCGTCGGCCGCCATCCCTTTCCCGGGCCTGGCCTTGCGATCCGCTGCCCCGGCGAGGTCACGCGCGAGAAGCTCGACATCCTGCGGCTTGCGGACGAGATCTTCATCGAGGAGATCCGGCGCGCCGGCCTCTA
>DASXIG010000398.1:0-9219 GCA_036498105.1 Xanthobacteraceae bacterium
TACGAATTCGGCCACGGTCGGCACGTCGGGCAGCGCTTCTGCGCGCGTCGCGGTTGTCACTGCTAAAGCGCGAAGTTTGCCGGTCCTGATGTACTCAATCGATCCAGTCATCGTGCCGAACATCACCTGCACTTGTCCGCTCAGCAGATCGGTTAGCGCGGGCGCGGTGCCGCGATAAGGCACGTGAAGCATATCGGCGCCGGCCATCATCTTGAACAACTCGCCGGACAGGTGGACTGAGGTACCGACGCCCGGGGACGCCATGTTGATTTTGCTCCTATCGGCCTTGGCGTAGGCGATGAACTCTGGGACCGTCTTGACTGGAACCGAGAGGTTAACCTCCATGACATTGGGGAGTCGGATGAGACTCGCGACCGGCGCGATGTCGCGGATAAAATTGAAGCTCAGGTTTTTGTAGAGCGTAGCGTTAATCGCGCTCGAAGGAGCCACAAAAAGAAGCGTGTAGCCATCCGGCTGCGCACGAACGACAGCCTCAGTAGCGATATTGGTGCCGGCACCGGGCCGGTTTTCTACGACGAATGGCTGGCCAAGCCGCTCCGACAGCCATTGAGCGATTAGGCGTGCGACGATGTCATTCCCGCCGCCCGGAGGAAAGCCGACGACCAACTTGACTGGCCGCGCCGGATAGGTCTGCGCAACAGCGACGCGCGAGAATGCCGGGAGCGCGACAGCGCCAGCGGCCAGACGCAGAAATTGTCGACGGGCAAGTTTCACGACAGTCCCTCCCAAGAAAGGCAGTCGGACGATAGAAAACTGGAGCTGCTACAGCACGGGCGCAAACCAGCGGAAGGGGCAATGACTGGTTCTGGCGCATTGCTGCCGAGTGCCCTAAACCGCGGCTTTTCCGCAGCTGGTGAAAGCTGACGTTGCGTCCCCGGCACATCCGTTGGTCAGCCGATCGAAACGTACTCGCCCTGCTGCAACGCGGCCTTGAGGGCAGCGCGACGGGCTGGATCGTAGAGCTTGGGATAATCGTAGCGCAGCGGCTTGGAGGGTTCGACCCGCAAGGTCACAAACACCGGGCCTGATTGCTTGATGACGTGGCCTACCTGCTGCTCGAAATTCTTCAGATCGGAAAAATCATGCACCTGCGCAAAGCCGGCCGCGCGTGCCATGGCGGCGAAATCCAGCTCCGGGTTCGGAATGGGATGGCTGCCATTGGCTTCGTAGGTCCCGTTCTGCACGACGAGATGCACGAGGTTTTTCGGCGCCGCGGCGGCGATCGTCACCAGCGCTCCGAGGTTCATCAGAAGGCTGCCGTCGCCTTGCAGGCAGATCACGCGCCGCTTGGGCAGCCCCAACGCGAGCCCCAACGCGTGCGAGGAATCGAGGCCCATCGCGCCCACGGAAAAGTAGTTGAGCGTACGCTCCCCGAGCTCGAGCCATTCGACCGCGGAGCTGTAGGTTGCGACCACGATTTCGTCCGTAACGTGGCGCGCCAGCGCGGCAAGACATTGGTCGCGTTTCATCATGACGGAGAGGGCCGGCGTCCGATCAAAAGCGCGAGCGGCTGCGAGCTCGCATAGGCGTGCTCGATGGCGGGCGGGATTTTTGCCACGTCGGCATCCTCGTTGATAAGATGATGCGTAATGCCCATGGCATCCAGGATCGGCTCGACGATGCGTACGCCGTAGCGCGGGGAGTCGCGCGGGCTGGTGTAGGGATCATGTTGCAGCAACCCGATCATCATGCAAATGGGCTGGGCGTATTCGACCGCAACTCCACGGATGGCGTTGATGGAATCGAGAAAGCCCGTGTGCTGGATCAGAGTGAGCGCGCGCCTGTTGCAGTACGACAGGCCCGATGCGATGCCGATGCACTCATCCTCCTTGCAGACGCGGATGAGCCGAAACTGCGGATCGCGCGCGATCGCCCGCAGCACCCCGCCGCTGGTGACGATGTCGGGAACCGAAAGGATGTACTCGATGCCGCTCTCCCGGATGGCGGCGATGATGCCGGAACCCCTAAGCTCGATCGGATCGTCTCGTTCGGCGACCAGATCAACGTCCATACGATCCCCCGGCGCACAAGATTAGGTCCGCGCTTTTCGTCACCTAACCGAAATGGCGGCATCCGCGCAACGGCGGTGAGGCTGTGGATTTTGCTGTCCGTCCGGTATATCAGCAGCCGCTGCCGCTGCAATGCCGCATCGAGAGTCGCAATGACCATTCGCCTGCACCGCGGCGATCTGCCTGATCTTTCCCACTACCGCACCAGCGCAGTCGCCATCGACACAGAGACGATGGGTCTCCATCCGCACCGTGACCGGCTGTGCGTCGTGCAACTGTCGCCCGGGGACGGCTCCGCCGACGTGGTGCAGATGCCCATGGGCGCCCATAGCGCGCCCAATCTGGCAATCATCCTGACGGATCCCGCAATTCTCAAGATCTTTCATTTTGCCCGCTTCGACCTCGTCGCGTTGCAGAATGCCTTGGGGGTCATGCCGGCGCCGGTCTACTGCACCAAGATCGCGTCCCGGCTCGCCCGCACCTATACCGACCGGCACGGTCTCAAGGATCTTGTCCGCGACGTCCTGGGGATCGAGGTGACCAAGCAGCAGCAGCTTTCGGATTGGGGCGCTGCGGCGCTCAGCGATGCACAGGTCGCCTATGCAGCTTCCGACGTGACCCATCTCCACGCTCTGAAGGACAAGCTTGATGCCATGCTTGCACGCGAGGGCCGGACCGAGCTGGCGGCCGCGTGTTTCCGCTTCCTGCCCGAGCGCGCCCGGCTCGACCTGGCGGGCTGGGCGGCCGAGGATATCTTCGCACATTCCTAAGCCGTTCATGGGCTTAGGATTCTTGCAAGCTCCCAAGCCCGGCGGCATGCCGCGCCCGGGCCACATTTAGGGACGACTATCCCTCGCAGACAGGCTAAGATCGCGGGGGGATCGCCTGATTCTCTAGTTCGGCGGGATTTGGGGATACGGGGCTTGGCCGCTTTTTCCAACACCGAACCGCAGATAGCGGGTGTCTTTGCGGGCATCGGGCGCCGCAACGGCGAACGCGCATTCAGCGTTGCCGTCCGGCACAGCCGGCACGTGCGCCTGTTGCGGATGGGGATTCCCATCGTGGTTGTTTTCGCGCTGGTTGCGGGGGTCGCCATACCTACCCTGCTCAAACCCCTGCGCACGTTGTCGAAGCTGCCTGTCGACCTTGGGTCCGTGGTTGTCTCCGGTACCAAGATCATGATGCAGCAGCCCCGCATATCCGGGTTCACACGCGAGAATCATCGCTATGATCTGACCGCACAAGCCGCCGGTCAGGATCTCAAGAACACGGACCTGGTCGAGTTGCAGGGTATTCACGCAACCATGGAGATGGAGGGCGACGCCTCAGTCCGACTGACCGCGAGGAATGGCCTCTACAACAGCAAGACGGAGCTGCTCACTCTCACCAGCAACATTGTCGTCACCTCTACCAACGGGCACGAGGCTTTGATGAGCGAGGCCGTGCTCGACACGCGCGCGGGCAAGATCATCTCTGAAAATCCGGTGTTCGTGAAAACGCCTACTGCGACGATCAACGCGAATCGGATGGAGGTCGCCGAGGGCGGGGACGTCATACGCTTCGAGCGCGGGGTCACTGTGATGCTGTTGGCGGAAAGCGAGACGGCCGCTTCGCTGCGGCGGCTTGAGGCGCGCACCCGATGAGAGCGCGATCCAGCACCGGTCGCCTCGCGACGGGCGCCGTTCTCATTGGCTTGCTGATGTGCGCTCCCGCGCACGCGCAGAAGAATCAGGGACCGCCCAATGCGCTGCAAGGGTTTTCCCAGAACCGCGATCAACCGATAAAGATCCAGGCAGCCTCTTTCGAAGTTCGCGAAAAGGAGAAGACGGCGACCTTCACTGGAGACGTGGAGGTATTTCAGGGCGACACCGAGATGCGATGCAAATCACTGGTCGTGCTTTACGACGAGGAGCCCGGTGCGAAAGGAGCGAAGACTGCAGAGCCCGGACCCGGGGGCGAGCGGCAAATCCGCCGGATCGAGGCCAAGGGCGGCGTGACCGTGGTTCAGAAGGATCAGAACGCAACCGGGGATACGGCTATCTTCAGCATGCGTGAGAATACGGTCACTCTCATTGGCAACGTGATCGTCACCCGCGGGCAGGACGTGCTGCGCGGCCAGCGCCTGGTGGTCGACTTGACGAGCGGGGTCACCAAAATGGACCAGGGCCGGGTCGAGGCGTTATTCCAGTCCAGTTCGCGCAACCCGGAGAAGATCGGGCCAGCAGCGCGGCCATGAGATCCGACCGGAGGTTTCGAAGCGCAGCCAGCTTTCGCAATTATCTTGGCAATTATCTTGGCAGTTATTATGGCGGCGGCCCGGACCGCGGGCGCTCGAGTTGAACCCGGACGTTGAGGCAGAGGCGTGCTGAATTTGCTCGCGTTGTTCCGCCAGCGCCGCGCGCCTCCCCGCGGACCAAACCGCGGCAAGGGGCGCGGGCCGGAGATGCAACGGGGGCCTGCCGGCCCAAACGGACGGCTTCCTGGTCATGCGGTCCGCCCCTCCCCCGCCGGACAACGCAGTTCGCGCGAGCAGCCGGCAGCCCGCCGGGAGGCGCAGCAGGGTTACCTTGCCGCCCATGGTCTGCAAAAAAGCTATGGCGGGCGCATGGTGGTAAATGGCGTGAGCCTCTACGTCCGCCGCGGAGAGGCCGTCGGTCTGCTCGGGCCAAACGGGGCGGGAAAAACCACCGCCTTCTACACCATCACGGGACTGGTCAAAGCGGATCGCGGCAAGATCGAGCTCGACGGTCACGACGTGACCCACCTTCCGATGTACCAGCGGGCGCGATTGGGCATCGGCTATCTGCCTCAGGAGGCCTCGATCTTTCGCGGATTGAACGTGGAGGACAACATCCGCGCTGTGCTCGAAGTGGTCGAGCCCAACCGCCGCCGCCGCGAAGCCGATCTCAGAGCGCTTCTGGAGGAATTCGAGATTGCGCGCCACCGCAAGACGCCTTCGATCGCGCTGTCGGGCGGGGAGCGTCGCCGCGTCGAGATAGCGCGTGCGCTTGCGAGCCGTCCGAGCTACATGCTCCTCGACGAGCCGTTCGCAGGCATCGATCCCAAGGCAGTGGTGGAGATTCAGCGGCTCGTGCGCCGGCTGACCACGCGCGGAATTGGGGTTCTCATTACCGACCACAACGTGCGCGAGACCCTTGCGCTGACGGATCGATCCTACATCATCTACTCGGGGCAGGTTCTCATGGAGGGCCGCAAGGACGACATCGTCAACGACCCCGAAGTCCGTCGCCTCTACCTCGGCGAGGATTTCCAGGTTTAGCCTGCCCTCATCCCCGTTATTAACGACTACGGCAGAGAAGCCGTATACATCGCGGCCAGAACGCGCTAAGCAAAAATCGGACCAACGATCTTTTGCGCGCCGGAGCGCCCCTTTTTCGAAGGGCTGCCATGCGCCAATGTGAGCAGTTCAGAGCGCGTACCCGTATGGCACTCACTCAGCGACTGGAGCTCCGCCAGAGTCACGCGCTCGTCATGACGCCGCAGCTGATGCAGGCCATCAAGCTGCTGCAGCTCTCAAACCTTGATTTGACTTCATACGTCGATGAAGAGCTGGAGCGCAATCCGCTGCTCGAACGCGTTGGGGAGGCTGACCACGGGGGCAATGGGTCCGGGCCGCCTGGAATGCCTGCAGGCGAGGCTATCCCGGGCCGGGACGAGCCGCACTTGGCGGAAGCCCGGAACGGCTCCAGCTCACATTCCATCAGCGATGATGTGCCACGCTATTCGCAATGGGCGGATGCAGGTCGCGGCCGGGCGGAGGAAAACAATCTCGAGGCCTGGGTTTCCGCCAGCGCGACGCTTGGCGATCACCTCGCCGCCCAGCTCGCGCTTGCAATTAATGATCCGGCTCGGCGCATTATCGGGCAATATCTGATCGATCTTGTCGATGAGTCCGGCTATCTCGCAGGCGATCTCGGCATGATCGCGGACAAGCTGGGTGCTCCGCCTGCCGAGATCGACGCAGTCATCACCGTCCTGCAGAGCTTCGACCCGCCGGGAGTCTGCGCCCGCAATCTTGCGGAGTGTCTGGCCATTCAGCTCAAGGAGCACGACCGTTTTGATCCTGCGATGGAGGCGCTGGTCGGCCATCTCGACCTGCTGGCCAGGCGCGAGTTGCCGGCACTGCGCAAAATCTGCGGAGTAAGCGACGAAGACTTGGCCGATATGATCGATGAAATTCGGCGGCTCAATCCCAAGCCCGGCCTCGCTTTCGGCTCCGTGGTCGTCCAGCCGGTGGTTCCCGATGTTTTCGTGCGGGAAAGATCCGACGGCGGATTCATGGTCGAGCTCAATTCAGACACGCTGCCGAAGGTGCTGGTAAACCAGGACTACCATGCCGAAGTCGTCAGGACTGCGAAAAGCGAGCACGACAAAGGTTATCTGGCGAATTGCCTGCAAACAGCGACATGGCTCGTTCGCGCGCTCGATCAGCGGGCGAAGACCATCCTGAAAGTCGCGACCGAAATTGTGCGCCAACAGGACGGCTTTTTCGTGCATGGGGTCCAGCATCTCCGCCCGCTCAATCTCAAGACTATAGCGGATGCGATCGGGATGCATGAATCGACGGTCTCCCGGGTAACCGCCAACAAATACATGGCAACGAGCCGGGGCATTTTCGAGCTGAAATATTTCTTCACCTCGGCCATTGCGGCGGCGGGCGGGGGTGAGGCACATTCGGCCGAAGCGGTGCGCCACCGCATCCGGCAGCTCATCCAGGAGGAATCTCCCGACCGCGTCCTCTCCGATGAGACAATCGTGGAGGAACTGCACGGCGCCGGCGTCGAAATTGCACGGCGTACTGTTGCCAAATATCGTGAGGCCATGCGGATTCCCTCGTCGATGCAGCGCAAGCGGGAAAAGCGGTCCACGACCTACGCCTTCTGATGCAGTATCCGTCTGCGCGACTGATCTTTTCTCGCGGCGCCGCAGTGCGCGCGGGCCGCGCCGGCTAAGCGGGGACGAGCATGGCGTTTCGCGTGTCCGGCAAGAATATCGATCTTGGCGAGGCACTGCGTGCGCGCATCAGCTCGCGTATTTCTGAGGCGACCGACAAGTATTTCGATGGCGGGTTTTCGGGGCACGTGACTGTCGGCAAGGATGGCTTTGGGTTTCGCACGGAATGCGTCATTCATCTCGATTCCGGCATTGTGCTCGAAGCCGAAGCATTCGCGGCGGATGCTTACGCCAGTGCCGAGGAAGCGGCGATCCGGATCGAAAAAAGGCTGCGGCGCTACAAGCGCCGCCTTAAGGCACCCCGCTGACCAGGCATCAGGCATCGGGTATCAGGATCAGGGATCAAGGATCAGGGATCAGGGATCAGGGATCAGAGCGGGATGACTGCTGATACCTGATGCCTGATCCCCGACCCCTGATATTGACGGGGTATGAGGGGATACCTATCGTCCGCGGCTTCTCTCCAGGGGAGCCATACCCGATAACACGAAAGGCTTCATGCTGCTCACCGATCTGGTCGCGCCGAACGCCATTATTCCGGCGCTGAAAGTCAACGGCAAGAAACAGCTTCTGCAAGAGCTTGCGGCCAAGGCGGCCGAGCTGTGCGGGCAGAGCGAGCGCGCAATCTTGGAGATTCTGCAGCAACGCGAGAAGCTCGGCTCCACCGGCGTCGGCAACGGTATCGCCATCCCCCATGGCAAGCTCCCCAAGCTCAACAGACTGATTGGTCTGTTCGCGCGATTGGAGCGGCCGGTGGATTTCGAAGCCCTGGACGGGCAGCCGGTGGATCTCGTTTTCCTGCTGCTTGCGCCGGAAGCTGCCGGGGCCGATCATCTCAAGGCGCTTGCCCGCGTCGCGCGATTGCTGCGCGATACGGATGTCACCCGAAAGTTGCGCGACTCGCGCGACGCCGAGACGCTCTATGCCGTCCTCGCCATGCCATCTGCAAGCGCAGCCTGATCCTTGCGCCAGCTCGGCACGTTCAATTAATGCACGCTGACCGTCTCAAGTTCCTGGCTCCAGGCATTTGCGACGGCGGCTTCGCGGCTGTCCGTGAGCATGATCGGAGTGCCATCGGCTGCATGCAGGGCATACAGCAGCGTGCCGGGCGCCAGCTCAGGAGCCTGCGGGAATTGCCTCTGCACGTCCTCGGAGCGGATGGTCTTGACATAGGCGATCTTGCCGCCACCAAGAACTGCCAGCGCCTCGGGCGAGATGAGATGGTCTCTGGGGGTGATATTTGTGTTTGTCATGGCACTCGACTCCTTTGCCGATAACGCGTCGAGCCCTCTCGGGTTCAATCACTGTCGCAGTCACTGATGCTGATTGTCTTGACTATCCGCTCCGGCTCGGGCCGGGCGAGGTCGATCGACAGCAGCCCATTCTTCAAGTCCGCACTCAGAACCTCCATTCCGTCCGCCAGCACGAAGCAGCGCTGAAACTGACGCGCCGCGATGCCGCGATGGAGATACTGGCGGGGCTTGTCGTCCTGCTGGCGACCTCGGATCACCAGCTGCTTCTCTTCTACTGTCACGTCGAGTTGATCGCGGGTAAAGCCTGCGACCGCCAAGGTGATGCGCAAGCGCTCCGGTTGCCCGTTCTCGCGCGGGATCCGCTCGATGTTATATGGCGGGTACCCATCGGCAGCCTTCGCGACGCGATCGAGAGCACGCTCGATTTCGTCGAATCCGAGCAGAAATGGGCTGGATAGGGACGGAACTCGGGACATGGTCTCAAAGCCCTCGGAAGCGACTTTGATGGGGCCCTTTCGGCACCCCTCAAAGCCCGCCGGGAGGCGGGGTACCGCATCCCGACCGGCCTCCCGCAATATGGGGGTAGCAGGTTAAGGCTTCAAGAACGCGTCCAAGCAGCCGTCCGCAGAAAACAAAACTGGGTCAACGCAGGTCATCTCCGATCGGAGCCTCACCGCGTGAGCCGAAACAGCTTCATGGCATTGGTTCTGCCGATTGCGACACGATCCGGCTCGCTGATCTCGGCATGGTCGAACCAGTCGGCGGCGTCGCTGAAGTCCTCGAACGGATAATCAACGGAGAACATGACACGCTCGGCCCCGACCTCGGCAATTGCGTCGATCAACGCAGGCGTACTGAAATGGCCGGAGGTGGTGAGAAAGAAATTGGCACGGAAATAGTCGGCCACCGGTTTCTCGGCGGCATATTTGTGAGGAGCTTTCATCCAATTGTTTCTGTTGTCG
>DASXIG010000399.1:0-1590 GCA_036498105.1 Xanthobacteraceae bacterium
CCCAAAAACGCAAGCGGGTTGGGCTCAAAGAAACCCGGGATGCCGCCGAGCAGGGTCGACCAATATCCGGCGCTATCGGAGAGCCCGGGCCAGCTTGCGAGTCCCCAAAACTCCTTCTTCCGCATGCGCCGCCAGAATTCCTCGAGCCGCTCGAGCCGGCGGTCGGGCGCGTTCCCGGCGATGAGGCTCGCGTTGATGGCGCCGATGGAGGTGCCGATGATCCAGTCGGGCTCGACTCCGGTTTCGTGCAGCGCCTGGTATACGCCCGCCTGATAGGCGCCGAGTGCGCCGCCGCCTTGAAAAACGAGTACCGTCTGGCGCTCCTTGGGCATGCCGATCTGCTCCGCCCTGTGCGCATCTTCGCAATGATCTATGCCAGTGTTCAGATTGTCGAGCATGGATGCCTCCCGCTGTGGTCACGATCCCGTAAGCTCAATGCGCCGTCCAACCGCGGCGTGCTGCCTTATTGCGTGTTCTCAACGAACAGCGTCGTAAAGGTCTTGGACAGGTCGATGCTCGCGCTCGCGACTGAAGGGTCGAACGTCCGGAGCACCTGATAAGCCGTGTTCACCGCATCCGGGACGAAGCGGCCGTCGCGCGAATACATCTCCCGGCTCGCCGCCAGCGCTCGTATGTAGACCTCCCTGTTTCCCAGCGCGTACTCCTGCGGCATTGCATTCGCAATATCGTCGGCGGAATGGGCAGCCATCCACTTCAGCGCATGCACGAAGGCCGTGACCACCGCCTGCACAGCCGCGGGGTTGCGCTCGATAAACGCGGGTGTGGTATAGACCACGCCCCCGGGATAGGGGCCGCCATACACGGCCTGCGTGCCCGCGAGCGTGCGCGTGTCCGCCGCGATCCGGACCAGGCCTTCGCTCACCATCAGGCTGATCATCGGGTCGGAGCTCACCAGCGCATCGATCTCTCCGCGCCGCGCCGCGGCTACCGCGGTCGATGTGACGCCGACGCCGACGAAGGATGCGTCGTCCGCCCTGAGCCCGCTGCGCACGAGCATGTAGGCGGCCATGAAATGGGTGCTCGAGCCCGGCGAGGTGACGCCGATCTTGGCGCCCTTGAGGCTTTGCGGTCCCGCATAGGCGATAGCCCTGGAGGAGATCGTGCCCAGGACAAAGCCGGGATAGAGGCCATATTGCAGGATCGCAACGACAGGCTGACCCTTGGCCTGCATCTGGATGGTGTGATCGAAGGTGCCGACGCCCACCTCGGCGCTGCCGCCGATGAGCGACTGCAATGCGCGCGCGCCGCTCTGGACGTCGGCGATCTCGACATCGAGATCTGCGTCCTTGAAATAGCCGAGGCGTTCGGTCACCGAGAGCGGCAGATAAAAGATCGCAGACTTGCCGCCCACTGCGAGCCGGACCCTGGTCTCCGCCGGCTTATCCTGCGCGGCCGCACCATGCACAGCGAGCGCAAATGCGGCGATCAGCACCGTGCCCAGCAATCACTCTCTCCACTGGCTTGCTTCGCGGTCCTGTCACCCTACCATGCCGCCGGTATCAAGGGAGCGCATTGCATCATGGCAGACAAGGAGCCTGTGGGGATCGTAGGAGCCGGCCGCATGGGCCA
>DASXIG010000400.1:0-2651 GCA_036498105.1 Xanthobacteraceae bacterium
GGGCGAAGGCGCGTTCATCGTGGTGATGCAGGTCGGCAGCCAGACCTTCGGGCTGGCGGTCGACAGCGTCTTCGATACCGAGGAAATCGTCGTGAAGCCGATGTCGAGCAGGCTTCGCCGGATCGCGCTGTTCTCGGGCAGGACGATCCTGGGCGACGGGTCGGTATTCGTGTTTCTGGATCCAATCGGTATCGCCCATGAGGTCGGCGTGCCGCAGACGCGAGAATCGGACCGCGAAGACGACGATTCGCCGGAGCGCGAGCAGCAAGCGGCGGAGGCCATGCTTCTCTTTCGCGCCGGCTCTCCCAATCCGAAGGCGGTTCCGCTGTCGCTGATCACGCGCCTGGAAGAGATCGATGCCGGCAGGATCGAGGTGTCGAATGGTCGGCCGCTGATCCAATACCGCGGCCAGCTGATGCCTCTCGTCCCCGTATCGGATGACGTGAGAATCAAGAGCAGCGGCGCCAGCCTCTGCTCGTGTTCTCTGACGACCGGCGCTGCATGGGGCTCGTCGTCGATGAGATCATCGATATCGTCCAAGATCGGCTCAACATCGAGCTCGTCAGTGAAAGTCCCGGCCTGCTCGGATCGGCGGTGATCAAGGGCCGCGCCACCGAGGTGATCGACATCTCCCATTTCCTGCCGCTGGCTTTCGCGGATTGGCGAAGCGGGAAGCCTGATGCTGCGGACGAGCGTACGCGCACGGCTCTTCTCATCGACGATGCGCCGTTCTTCCGCAATATGCTCGCGCCGGTTCTCAAGGCGGCGGGATACGCGGTCACGGCCGTCGCGTCCGCCCGCGAGGGCTTGGCCGTATTGGCATCGGGGCAGCGCTTCGACGTGGTCATCACGGACATTGAGATGCCCGGGATGGACGGCTTCGATGTCGCATCGACGCTGCGCGACGATCCACGCACCGCCGAGACGCCCGTCATCGGCTTGTCCTCCTCAATCTCGTCTGAGGCGGTTGAACGCGGCAAGCGGGTCGGAATGCGGGACTACGTAGCCAAATTCGATCGGCGCGGCCAGATTGCCGCGCTCAAGGACCAGACCGCGAGCGCAAGCCGCGCGGGGAGGGTGTGACGCCGATGGAGCATCTGGTCGAATACGTCACCGCGACCATTGGAGGTCAGCTGTTCGGGCTTCCGATTGCGCGCGTACAGGACGTGTTCGTTCCCAACCGCTTGACGCGGGTGCCGCTTGCCGCGCCCGAAATCGCCGGGCTGCTCAATGTACGCGGGCGCATTCTCACCGTCATCGACATGCGGCGACGGCTCGGTCTGAGCACAGAAGATGCAAACTGCAAGGCGCTCGCGGTCGGCATCGAGCACAACGGCGAGTCCTACGGGCTGCTGGTCGATCAGATCGGGGAAGTTCTGAAACTGCCGGCGCAGAGCCGCGAGGACAATCCGGTGAATTTCGACGGCAGGCTCGCGCGCGTCTGCGCCGGAGTCCATCGGCTCGAGGGAAAGCTCATGGTCGTGCTCGACCTCGATCGCATTCTCGACATCGGGCGCGTTCCGGACCCGGGCGCAAGCGTCGAAGCGGCATGAACTTGGAGTGACATCCGACTTGGATCGGAGAAGCGAGGGTGAGATGAAGAACTGCCTGGTTGTCGATGATTCGAGTGTGATCCGCAAAGTGGCGCGGCGGATATTGGAAGGCCTGGAATTCCAGATCGCGGAAGCCGAGGATGGCGAGCAGGCGCTCGAAGCTTGCCGTCAGCAGATGCCCGATGCCGTGCTGCTCGACTGGAACATGCCGAAGATGGACGGGTACGAATTCCTGCGCGCGCTGCGCCGCATGCCGCACGGCGATCGGCCCAAAGTCGTGTTCTGCACCACTGAAAACGACGTGGCGCATATCGCACGTGCGCTCCACGCCGGAGCGAACGAATACATCATGAAGCCTTTCGACAAGGAGATCGTTGAAGCCAAGTTCCAGGAAGTCGGCCTGATCTGAGCCTGGGAATGAGCATCGGTCTCGCACCCCTCCCGTCTGCCGGATCGGCTGCCGCCGAGCGCACCCGCGTGATGGTCGTCGATGACGCTGCCATCGTGCGCAGCCTCATCGGCCGGTGGGTGGATGCCGAGCCCGACTTGCAGATCGTGGGGCTGCTGCGCGGGGCGCCTGACGCGATCGAGCAGGTTCAGTATCAGAACCCTGACGTTCTCATTCTCGACGTCAACATGCCCGAGATGGACGGGATAGCGGCGTTGCCGCGCTTGCTGCAGAAGAAGCGCGACCTCGTCGTGCTCATGGTCTCCACGCTCACCCGCCGCAATGCGGAGATCAGCCTGCGCGCGCTCGCGCTGGGCGCAACCGACTACATCGCCAAGCCGCAAAGCGATGGCGAGCTCATGGGCTGTGAAGCATTTCGTCGCGAGCTGATCGACAAAATCCGGACCTTGGGTTTACGCCGCAGGCGAGGCCGCAGTCCCGGCCAGCAGAGCCTGGGGACTGCCGAGCTTCACCTCGATGCGCCTGGGATCGCGCCGGGAGCGGCGGACAGCGGTGGCATTGCGCTGCGCGCTTTTCCACCGGTGCCGCCGCGCGTGCTGCTGATCGGCGCCTCCACCGGCGGGCCGCAGGCACTCAATGGGATTGTCGCCGCCATCGGCCCGGTGATCGACCACGTCCCGGTCCTGATA
>DASXIG010000401.1:0-1513 GCA_036498105.1 Xanthobacteraceae bacterium
TTGAGAATGTCCACTTCGACAAGCCGGTAGGGGATGCGCAGCTGCGCGAGCGCCAAGCGCACCTTGTAGCTATTGCCGGAACGCTGCATCGAATAGAGAGTATACATTCGCTTCCCTTGCGGCTGGCCCGAGCCCGATACGTTGCTCTACTCCAGCCAGTCCCCTATGGCATTACAGCGGCAATGTCATGACAACGGCGCACGTACATACGCCGCACTGCAATCGTGAGCGCCTTGAATGTAGACGCTTACGACGCCAACGGCGCCGATGCGATTTGCCCCGCTTGCACGCGAGACGCCGAGATCACGCGGGCCGCGACAGCGTGAGCGAGGAGGAGCGACAGAACCGCGAGTCCTACTCCGGCGAAAACATCGGTGAAATAATGAGAGCCATCGATCGGCGTAGCTGCGAGCATGGCTGCATTGAGGAAAAGAACGAGCCAGCGCAGCCATCTCACCGGCCAGAGCGCGGCGGTCACGATGACGGCAAGAGCCGCATGCAGGCTCGGAAATGTGATGATGCCCTCGGAGCCGACCGCCACCAGGAGACGAAAGCTACCGTCCCGCAAACCGTAGAACACAGGCCAGCTCGTGCTCACAGCCGGCAATATCGCCGACTCCTGTTCCGTGATCCCGAAATAGGGCCAGGCACCGGCGGCCGGCAGCACGACAGATACCGCAATGCAGACGAGGACCGCAAAACAGAATGCAAGCATGTAGGTGCGCAGCCACAGAATGCGGCCGGCAAATGCGAGACACAGGACAACAATCGTCATTTGCAGGGTCAGGCTCAGATAGATCGGACGCAGCACCCCGTAGATGACCGGCGCGGCGTTCATCCAGGCGAGCAGCGCCTTCCAGTCCAGCCCGAGCGCGCGGTCCGCCGCGGCGAGCGCAGAATCATGCAGAGGAAGATTGGCACTCGCGGCGATGTAGGACAGGGGCGCTCCGACCGCTGCAAAGGCGATGAGCTGCGCGGTACTGAACAAAGCGGACGCAAGGCGCGGGTCGGTTCGCCAGCGGGAGTAGAAACTGCCCCCTGCGATCAGGATGCTGCAAGCCAGAGACGGGGGCGCGAAGGTGTCCCAGGCCAGCTGGAAATTGCTCGCCATTGAAGCCGCGATCACTGCGGCGGCAACGAGGGCGATGATCGCCCAGATCACGCGATCGAGACGGGCCACAGCGAGTGCCTCACGGTCCATGCCAGGAGGCGCTAGCAGGTGAGGCTTGCGATGCCGTTAATTCAAGGGCCTTGCCGCGGGCGAGGGCACCCACTACGAAGCTGCGGCTCCTCGGCAAGCGGAGATTCGCATGGCGCTGCTGGCCCAATCCCTCGGGCGCATCAAACCCTCGGCCACTATCGCGGTGACCGACAAGGCGCGCGCGCTCAAAGCTGCGGGACGCGATGTGATCGGGCTTGGAGCGGGGGAACCCGATTTCGACACTCCCGAGAACGTCAAACGCGCGGCTATCAAGGCGATCGAGGGCGGCAAGGCGGCCAAGTACACGGCGGT
>DASXIG010000402.1:0-2162 GCA_036498105.1 Xanthobacteraceae bacterium
GCGAGGCTGATTGTGCGCCGCAACATGCGCCTAGTGAGAACCCTTCCAATCGACGAAGGTTCCAGGAACGGTGGCTTTCCAATCATGCTTGGAGCGTCTGGGACGTAACCTTATCCCCAATCACGGGCATGCGGCGATGATGGGCGTCTTCGGCATGCTGGGCGTCGCACTCATGATTTTCGTCCTGCGCGAGACAGCTCACGACGCCCTTTGGGCGCGGCTTGAAAAGTATCAACCGTGTATTCGGATTCAGTGCCCTTGGAGTTGACTTTGATGACGTTGCCCTGCGGTGCCTGGGTAATCGTGCCGACTGTGGCATTGGTCATCACTGAGATAACCCGCAGAGCGGTCGTACGCTCTACCAGCCCGAGCTGATAGAAGATGATCGCGACGACGACCGTGACGAACAGCTCGAAGAAGCCCTCGACCCAGAGGTGGATGATCCAGAAGCGCCAGGTATCGGCGATGGTGTAGTGGGTCGACCCATCGAAAAACAGAGCAGGCAGATAGAATACAGGGATCGCCGCAGCGGCGATCAAGAAGAAAGTGATCAGACTGCGGCGCTCCGGATCGCGCCAAGCCGGCGTCACGGCTCGCCACATGTTAGTCGCGCGCTTCCTCCGTCATTACGGTGAAGCCGCTGAGCGTATTCGCACCGAAAGTCGTGCTGATCGCGACGTCCGCGGCATCGCGGCCGCGGGCGATCAGCACGCGGCCGATCCGGGGGATGTTGTTGCGCGCATCAAAGGTGTACCACTCGCCACCGAGATAGGCTTCGAACCAGGCTGCGAAGTCCATCGGCGCGTCCGAGACCGGTACGCCGATATCGCCAAGATAGCCCGTGCAGTATCGCGCCGGGATGTTCATGCAGCGGCAGAAGGCGACAGCGAGGTGCGCATAGTCTCGGCAGACGCCGGTGCGATCGCAGTGGGCTTCCCACGCCGTCCTGGTGGCGCGCGCATGTTCGTAGCCGAAGGCAATGTGCTGGTGAACGTAATCGCAGATGGCCTGCACACGGGCCCAGCCGAGCGGGGTTTTCTCGAACAGTGGCCATGCGATATCGGACAGCCGGTCGGTTTCGCAGTAGCGGCTGCCTAGCAGGAACAACAAGGCCTCGTCGGGCAGATCCTCCACTGCGTGCTGCTGGGCCTCGCCGGCGACTACATCAGGTTCCCCCGTATCTCTGACGGTCCCGTTGGCAGAGAGCTGAGTTCGTCCGGCCGGCGCCACAATCCGATTGCACCAATTGCCAAAGCCGTCGCGATAGGCACGGATCGGGATCGGGGGAGTGGTCACGAGGTGGTCTGGTACCACCATGTCCGAGATGCGTGTATGGTGGACGTTCAACATCAGCAGCATCGGCGTCGGCTGCGGGCAGTCATAGACCAGTTCGTAGCCGAACCTGATCCGCATCATTTGTATTTCCCTCCGGGTCGTAGTCGCGGGGCGGCTCCCGACGATGGCAGCAGCGGCCCTTATGGGCGAATAGAGCGCAAGATGCGTCACATCGGAAGGGGGAGTCGTTCCCTGCCTTTTCGCGGCAGCATGCCGAGATGCAAAGAACGGGCAATAAACCGAAATGGGCAGCCGTCCGCGAGGACTACTCGAAGGCCTCTCTGATGCATCACCTGCAGGACAAGCCCGGCATGCTGCGGTCGGTGTTCCAGGTTCTCCGCCCCGGGGGCCGCCTGGCGATATACGGCCTCTGTCCGCAGGAATCCGCAGATTGGCTGTATTATGAATATTTCCCGCAAGCTTATGCGATCGATCTGACCGATTTTTGGCCGGTAGAGTCCATCATGTCGATCATGGAAGCGATCGGCCTTGTAGCAGTGACGGCAGAGCGGAGCTTGGGCGGGACGTCGATGACGAGCGGCCCGTCCTTGCCGAGATCGACATAGCACGTCCCGACCGCGCCTTTGCAGATGCAGCGCGGCGCTGACTCCCACCATTCCTGCGCCGAGAACGATTACGTCCGCGCGAGCGCTCATCCTGCCCGATGCACAGTCTCGTATGAACTAACGACCGCTCCTCCAACTCTAGAAAAGCCGCTGCGTAGCGATACGCGCGCCCTCGGCCATTGCCGCGAGCTTGGCCCACACCACGTCTTCGGTGACCCGGCCCATGCCGGCCGAGGTGTCGAAGCCGCAATCGGTGCAAGC
>DASXIG010000403.1:0-1652 GCA_036498105.1 Xanthobacteraceae bacterium
CCGCCGCCGGATTGCCTCGATCTTGCGGCCTAGCGCGAACGTTCGCGCTCTCGCCCCCGGTCGTAATCGTCGTCGCGGTCGTTGCCGTCGATCCGCCGCCCCGTCCAACGGTTGTAACGCGCTTCCTCGCGCTCGCGCTGATCATTGCGCCTCATCTGCTCCAAGATTTCCTGTAAGCGCGCCTCTTGCTCGGCCTTCTCGCGCATCGCGGTTCCTGCTGCCGCCGTTCCTGGGCGGCTCTCTGCATCTGCTCGATCTGATCCTTGGTCGGCGGCGGAGGCGGCGCGATGAAGTCGGCGGCGTAATCGAGCGCCGCACCAAGCGCCTTTTCGGCATCATCGGCCAGTCCGCCAACGATACCAGCTGCCCGTTCCGCAGCATGGCCGAGCTCGTCCGCCGGGGGCCCGAGAGGGATCACGCGCGCCGCTTCCGCTGCCGATTGTGCCTCGCGGAATATTTCTTCCGCTGCCCGCCGCTGATCCGTGGAGCGTGTGTTTGCCTCTGCTGATGCATCCCGCGCCCCCCGTGTTTCTCCCTCTCCCGCGCCGCTGCTGCGGCTCTGTCGGGCCGGATTTCATCGACCTGGCTTCGCGCTGCTTCCCGCGCCTGGTGCTCAGCGCGCGCGGCTTCGAGCTCGATCTGCCCTGCCTCTAGGATCGCCTTCGCTTCCTTGATGCTCGGCAAGCTCGCCGGGTCGATGTCGGCCATGCGCGCGTACAGCTGGGCGGCTTTGACCGGCATCATGCGGCGCAACTCATGCGCCTCGCCGTTCGGATCGATTGCCATAAAATACGCGCCGCCATCGGCTCGCGTTTTGTCGCCGCGCGCAAGCTGCCAGCCGTGCGCCTCAAGGGCTGCGTTCAACGCCTTGCCGCCGTCGGCGGCATTCCACAATTCGGCTCCGAGGGTTTTTTGCTTCTTTGGCGCTGGCGCCGCCGCGCTCGGCTGCGCGCTGCTCGGCAATGGTGGTAGTGCGTTCCGGGCGCTCGATGCCAAAGCGGTCGATATGCGCGCCCTGCACGTGTTCGTGGCCCAGCTGGCGTTCGACATCGCGCGATTTCTTCGTGCTTGCGGAAGTTGTGGCCGGTGTGGATCGCCCGCGTATATCCGGCCTCGGCGTGGGCAAGCGCCGTGATGATGTGCCGATGTAGGCGCAGCACTCCGTCCTTGCCAAATTTTTCGTGCTCGATCTCAATGAAGGGCTGGCCCTCGAAGCCCATGCCTTTCAGGAACGCCTTGCGCGTGAAGTCCCAATCGGCCTCGGTCATCGCAAAGTCTTTGCCGGGTTCCGGGCTGATGATGCCGTGATACAGCGTCTTGTCGGTGCGCAGCATCGTGCCGAGCGCGTCCATTTCCATTAGCGCGCCCTCGATGTCCTGCGCCATCAGGCCATCAATGCCGACAATGCGGACGCTCTCGTTTTCCGCCTTCTGAACATGGTTGGCCAGTTGCACCGGCCCGCCGCGCGGCTTGCCCTTGATGTTCGGCCAAGCGCCCGCATCAGCGCTGCGGATTGAACGAACCCGCTAGCGGGAGGGTAGCGAGCTTGGCGTGAGGCGGCTCCTGTCTGAGAGGATTGCGGTTGTCCCGACCCAATCATCAGACAGGAGATCCTGTGATGGCTCAGATGACCGCGTTGCGTCGACGGATGA
>DASXIG010000404.1:0-12027 GCA_036498105.1 Xanthobacteraceae bacterium
CAGTCGTGCGTGAAGTACAAGATGAGCTCGTCCACCACCTGGTCTTTGCCTACAGTCCGGGAGATCCGCTCCACCCGAGTATCGGCTGGCATCTTGCCCACGAAATGGTTTGTGTAGAAATCGACGACGCTGGCATGACCATCACCACTGGTGAGCGTCGGTACGTTGTGAACATACGGTTCTGGCACCATGGTCTTCATTGTGGCAGCAACATCATGGTCGACGAACTCATGACGGACATGAGCATCGAAAATCGCTCCAAGGTCTGTGATTTCGGATGTTTTTAGATCGGCCATCAGGTTCTCCTCACCAAGTGATCTGCTCGAATGGCCCACGATGAGCTGACGCTCCCCTCCTGCTTGTGCGCAGGGCTATTCGCATATGGAGGCAGGGCAGAGCATGTGGCCCCTGGGTCCCGGATCTTCGCTCGCCCGGCGAGCCGGGCTCGCTCGTCCGGGACACGAAACACCTCGTGTCCCGGCCGAGCCAGTGAGGGCGCCTTCGCCCGAACAAGGCGAGAGCCGGGACCCAGGGGCGCAAGATCGAGCCCATCAGGAAGAGTCTCCCCGTCCGGGGAGGTATTTGGGCGCTGATTTCACCGATCAGGGGGGATTTTCTGGAAGGCATCAAAAAAAGCTTCTATAAACCATGGCCGCAGACTATCCCTCCGCGCGGAGCTGACAAATGGCGCACTCGGTAAGGTGATACCGGTGCCGGCCAGGCAACCGAAAGACCACAGGATGACTTCGCTCGACAGTTTCCGGTGCTGCAAACCGCTCAAGGTTGGCAGCAAAACGTACGCTTTTTACAGCCTGCAAGCCGCCGAGAAGAACGGTCTCAAAGGCATTTCTCGTCTGCCGTTCTCCCTCAAAGTGCTGCTGGAAAACCTGTTGCGCAACGAGGACGGCCGCTCCGTAGCCAAGGAAGACATCCAGGCGGTCTCGCAGTGGCTCAAGACAAAGACCTCGGACCGGGAAGTCGCCTTTCGCCCCGCACGCGTCCTGATGCAGGATTTCACCGGCGTACCCGCGGTGGTTGATCTCGCCGCGATGCGGGACGCCATGAAAAAGCTCGGGGGAGACCAGCGCATGATCAATCCGCTCGTTCCGGTCGATCTCGTCTGCGATCACTCCGTCGCGGTCAACTTTTTCGGCACCAACACGGCTTTCAAGAAGAACGTGGATGAGGAATACCGGCAGAACAGGGAACGCTACGAGTTCCTCAAATGGTCGCAGAAATCGTTCGACAATTTCCGCGTCGTGCCGCCAGGCACGGGGATCTGCCACCAGGTCAACCTCGAATACCTCTCCCAGACCGTCTGGACGAAGAAGGACACGGTCAAGATCGACGGTAAGCCCGCGGTCATGGAGGTCGCGTTTCCGGACACCCTGGTCGGCATGGATTCCCATACCACCATGGTCAACGGCCTGGCGGTGCTCGGCTGGGGCGTGGGCGGCATCGAGGCGGAAGCTGCCATGCTCGGTCAGCCCTATTCCATGGTGCTGCCGGAAGTGATCGGGGTGCGGCTCACCGGCAAGCTCAGGGAAGGCGTGACCGCGACCGATCTCGTCCTCACCGTCACCCAGATGCTGCGGGCCCATGGCGTGGTGGGAAAGTTCGTTGAATTTTTCGGCCCCGGGCTCGCCAACCTCTCGATCGCAGATCGCGCGACCATCGGCAACATGTCGCCCGAATACGGCGCCACCTGCGGCTTCTTCCCGATCGACGACGATACCCTGCGGTATCTGACAGACACCGGTCGCGCTGCCGCACGCGTCGCGCTGGTCGAAGCCTATGCCAAGGCGCAGGGCATGTTCCGCACCAAATCCACCCCGGATCCCATTTTCACCGAGGTACTCATGCTCGAGCTCGAGAAGGTCGAGCCGTCGCTCGCGGGCCCCAAGCGGCCGCAGGATCGCGTCGCGCTCAAGGACGTCAGGGCCGGCTTTGCGCATGCGATGGAGAAGGAATTCAACAAGCCGGGCAACGGCGGAAAGGACGTCTTCGATCTGCATCCGTCGCTTGCCACCTCGCTCGACAAGGATTTCGCCGAGGCCGGCGCGCGGTCGCGCGTTCCGGTCGAAGGGCGCGACCACGATCTCGGCCATGGCGACGTGGTCATTGCGGCCATCACCTCCTGCACCAATACCTCGAACCCGGACGTGATGGTCGGTGCCGGGCTGCTCGCGCGCAAGGCGGTCGCAAAGGGACTCACGGTGAAGCCCTGGGTGAAGACCTCGCTGGCGCCCGGCTCGCAGGTGGTGGCCGAATATCTCGACAAATCGGGGCTGCAGAAGGACCTCGACAAGCTCGGCTACAATCTGGTCGGCTTCGGCTGCACCACCTGCATCGGCAATTCCGGCCCGCTCGCGCCGGAGATCTCCAAGGCCATCAACGAGAAGGATCTCGTCGCCGCGGCCGTGCTGTCCGGCAATCGCAACTTCGAGGGGCGGGTGAATGCAGACGTGCGCGCGAACTATCTCGCCTCTCCGCCGCTCGTGGTCGCGTACGCGCTGGCAGGCTCCATGTATGCCGATCTGCTCAAGCAGCCGCTCGGCATGGACAAGTCGGGCAAGAAGGTTTTTCTGAAAGACATCTGGCCGACGAGCCGCGAGATCAACGGTGTGGTACGCAAGACCATCACCAAGCAGATGTTTGCCAGGAAATATGCTCACGTGTTCAAGGGCGACACCCATTGGCGCGCCATAACGGTGAAGGCGACGTTGACCTTCCCGTGGGACAAGAAATCGACCTACGTGCAGAACCCGCCGTATTTCGCGGAGATGCCGCGGCATCCGGAGCCGCTGAGCGATATCGTGGATGCGCGCGTGCTCTGCTTGCTGCTCGACTCAATCACGACCGACCATATCTCTCCGGCAGGGTCCATCAAGGTCGATTCTCCGGCGGGGAAATATCTGCTCGAGCACAAGGTCAAGCCGGCCGACTTCAACCAATACGGCACGCGGCGCGGCAATCACGAGGTGATGATGCGCGGCACGTTTGCGAACATCCGGCTCAAGAACCAGATGGTGCCGGGCGTCGAAGGCGGCGTCACCGTGCACTATCCATCGCGCCAGCGCATGTCGATCTACGACGCAGCCATGCGCTACCAGAAGGACAACGTGCCGCTGGTCGTATTCGCGGGCAAGGAATACGGCAGCGGGTCATCGCGGGACTGGGCGGCAAAGGGGCCGAGTCTTCTGGGCGTGCGAGCGGTCATCTGCCAATCCTTCGAGCGCATCCATCGTTCCAACCTGATTGGGATGGGCGTGCTGCCGCTGTGCTTCGAGGAAGGGACCTCGTGGCAGACCCTCGGGCTCAAAGGCAGCGAACAGGTGACGATCCGCGGGTTGCACGGGGAGATGAAACCGCGCCAGCGCATGCTGGCGGAGGTCGTCGCATCCGACGGCGGGCTGCGGCGGGTCCCCGTCATCTGTCGCATCGATACGCTGGAAGAGCTCGAGTATTTTAAGCACGGCGGCATTCTGCAATTCGTGCTGCGGGAGCTCCTCGCCGCCTGAGCCCATGGCCCGTGTCCCGGGCGAGAGTAGCGAGCGTTCTTGCGCGAGCGAAATGAGACCCGGGACCCAGGGGCAACAAGCAGCTACTGGGATCTGCTTAGCTTAGCCTTGGCGATGGGCCAAATCTGTCGCCCTGGGTCCCGGATCTTCGTTCGCCAGAGCGAGTTCTGGCTCGCTCGTCCGGGACACGTGATGCGCGCCTCACTCCGATGTGAGTGGTGGGTGAACGGATATCTCATTAAGAAGTAAGAGTGAGGCTTGGGGCGTATCGAAACTGGATATCCGAATGCTGCGTGGCTGTCTCGTCCTGGCGTTGACGTCGTGGTGTTGGACGCTGCCGAGCAGCTGCGCGTACGCGCAGACCCGCGCAGTGATCGAATTGTTCACGAGCCAAGGCTGCTCTTCCTGTCCGCCGGCGGACAAGCTTCTGGGCGATCTGGCGTCCGATCCTTCAATCGTCGCCATCAGCGTGCCGATCGATTATTGGGATTACCTCGGCTGGAAAGACACGTTGGCCGACCCGCACAACACCGCTCGGCAAAAAGCCTACGCGCATACGCGAGGTGATGGACAGGTCTACACGCCGCAGGCCGTGGTGAACGGCAGCGTTCACGCCCTTGGCAGCGACAAGGCGGCTATCGAGCAGGCCATTGCCAGAAGCCGCAAGGAGGGCGCGATGTCGCTGGCGCCCATCACGCTCGCGTTCTCCGGCGGGCGCATCAGCCTCGTCCTGCCGGAAACCGAAGGCGCTGAAACCGGGGAAGCGTGGTTGTATGGATTGGTGCACAGCGTCACCATCCCCATTGCCCGGGGTGAGAACAAGGGACGCACTGTCACCTACCACAACGTGGCGCGGCGTTGGGTGAAGCTCGGCGATTGGTCAGGCCACGCAAGATCGTGGAGCGTGCCGGCGCAGACGCTTTCCGGCGAAGGGATCGATGGCGCCGCGGTCCTGGTCCAGATGGGGACTCCGGACAAGCCGAAGACGATTCTCGGCGCTGCGTTCGCCGCCCTGCACTGAGCAGTCGGTGCTGTTGGCCCGGCCCGGGGTGCCCGCACATTTCCGAAGACGAAATTGCAAGACGGGCTCGGGTAGCCGGTAGGCCCCGCACTGAACTGAGCAGCAAAACTCCATAGTATTCTCAGGGCGGACACTCTCGCTTAGGGGATCGCGTGTCCCTTGGGTCCCGGCTCTCGCTAGTTCGGGCTAAGAAGCCCTCACTACACTCGGCCGGGACACGAGGGTTCGTGTCCCGGCCGAGCGAGCCCGGCTCGCCGGGCGAGCGAAGATCCGGGATCCAGGGGCCACATGCTCAGTTCCAGCTCCAAATGCGATTGCTCTGCCCTTGCAGGGAGAGGTATTGCTGACGATAGTTTTCGGGCAGCAGTTTTTGACTCGCCAGGTCTTCCGCGGGCCGGCCGTAACGGAGCGTCCTACTGTGGCCGATACTCCTGATATCGCCGGGTTGCTTGCGGCAGTCAACGAAGGCGATCACGACGCCTTCGAGCGCCTCTACGCGGCGACTGGCGCCAAGCTTTACGGCATGGTGCTGCGGATTGTGCGGCGGCACGATCTGGCAGCCGGCGTGATGGAGGACGCCTACCTCCAAATCTGGGATAGCTCCGGGGACTTCAATCCCGGTGATTCCGGTGCATTGGCGTGGATGGTGGCGATCGCGCGCAGGCTCGCCATCGATATCTCGCGCCAGTCCGGTGCGGCGGAAGGCGAGCCGGAAATCGCGGAGGAGAGCGAAAGCCCTGGCGCGCTGCCGCGTCACCAGCTCACCGACGCTCTCAAGCGGCTGTTGACCTGCATCGGAAGGCTGGAACCGGAGCGTCAGCGCATGCTCCTGCTCGCCTATTACGGGGCGTTCAGCCGCGAGCAGCTCGCGCTCAAGCTCGATATGCCGGTGGATCTGCTCAAGGATGCGCTGCGCCGCAGCCTGATCGAGGTCGATCAATGCCTGACGACATGATCGCCGCCGACATCGACGTGCTTGCCGGAGAATACGTCCTCGGCACGCTCGCGTCCGACGAACGCGCAGCCGCGCAGAAGCTGATTGCCGAAGATTCAGAATTTGCCGCCAAGGTGAGGGTGTGGGAGCGCCGGCTGGGGGAGCTGCATCTGATGGTGGAGCCAATCGAGCCGGAGCCGGATGTCTGGTCGCGCATCGGAGCGAGGCTGCCGGAACGCAAGCCGCAGCTGCCGCCCGAGCCGGAGCCGCAGCCGGAGCCCCATCCGGAGCCCCGGCTCAACCTTCCCGAGTTCAAGTTTGATTGGGATCCGCAGGCCCAGCCCGCGCGGGAGCCACAGCTCGAGCCCTCTTCGGAACCCAGGCGCGACCCCGAGCCCGACCCGCATCCGGAGCTCGACTTCGCGCCGACGCGTCCACCCGAACCTGCGGTTGCGAGCCCGGAGGCTGTGCCGGCACCTGCGGAACTGACGGCGCCGGCCACGTCCGAGGCCATTGAATTGCCCGCCGCCGAGCCTCCGCCGATTGCGCCTGCCGAGGTCAAGCCAGTGAAGGCCGAGCCGGCGAAAGCCGAGCCGGTGGTGGCCGAGCCGGTGTCCGAGGCGGGCAAGCCCCCTGAAAGCCCCATCCGGCTGCCTTCGTTCATTGCGCCTAAGCCGGCGCGAACGGCGGAAATCATCGAAACCGAGCGGAAGCTGAGGTCGCTGCGGCGGCATCTCGCGGGCTGGCGGGTGCTCGCCGCCGTGCTGGCGCTAGGGGTCGTCGCGGCGGCAGGGCTGGTTGCGGTGTGGAGATATGCACCCGAACGGGTGCCACCCGTGCTGCGGCCGGTTGAGCTGATGCGTCTTGCCGGAATTTCCCTTGGCACCGGGGCGCCGCCGCGCAGGCCCGCCCCGCCGGAATCTCAATTCGACGAATAGAGCAGGATGACGATTCCTCGAATCGTCATTCTGCTCTACGCCTTTGTTTACGCATGTCCTTTTTCGCAAAAGTGGTTCCCACTTTTGCGGGACATGCTCTAGAAATCAGCGGACGAAACGATCCTGCGTGGCCGCGGCGGTCATGGGCGGGCCGACCTTGATAATGGTCGTCTCGGCCCGGGTTCCGATGGCATCGTTCAGGCGGCTCGCGATGCCGATCCCGGCAATCACGGTGGCGCAGATGAGCGAAACGAGCACGATCTTGAGGTGCGTCGTGCGGTCAGCGGTCAGTATTGACGAGTTCTTCATCCCACCCTCCCCCGGGTCCGTACTGCCCATTAGTCGCGGCGCCGAGGAAGAAGGTTCAATAGCCAAGGTTTCAATACCGGTGGCTGATGGGGAGCTCCTCGGCCGGGAACAGGGTGATGACCCGGTGGCCCTTGTCGGTAACGACGACTTCTTCTTCTATGCGCGCGGCGGAATAGCCGTCGGCGGCAGGGCAATAGGTCTCGAGTGCAAACACCATGCCCTCCTTGATCTCGGTGGGGTGGTCGAGCGAGACTACCCGCGAGATGATCGGCCGCTCGTGAAGCGCGAGCCCCAGCCCGTGGCCGAACTGGAGCCCGAAGGCCGTCATCTCGTCGGGAAAGCCAAAATCCTGCGCCTTCGGCCAGACCTTGCAGATCTTGTCGGTGGTGACCCCGGGCTTGATCATCGCGATCGCCTTGTCCAGCCACTCGCGCGCCTTCTTGTAGGCGTCGTGCTGCACCGGGGTGGCGCGACCGACGTTGAAGGTGCGGTAGTAGCAGGTGCGGTAGCCCATGAAGGCTTGCAGGATATCGAAGAATGCCTGGTCGCCCGGGCGCAGCATGCGGTCGGTGAAATTGTGCGGGTGGGGATTGCAGCGCTCGCCTGAGATGGCGTTGATCGCCTCCACGTCGTCGGAGCCGTGGCGATAGAGGAACTCGTTCACCTTTCCCACGATGTCGTTCTCGCGCACTCCCGGCTTGAGCTCCTCGCTGATGAGGTGATAGGCGCCGTCCACCATGGCGGCGGCGCGGTTGAGGAGCGCGATCTCGTCGATGTTCTTGATCTCGCGCGCCTCCAGCATGACCTGCTGGCCATCGGCGATCTTGAGCCCCGCCTTCTGCAGCTCGAACATCATCGGCGGCTCGATGATGTCGACGCCGACCGGCATCTTGTGCACGCCCGCTTCCTTGAGGAGAGAAGCGATCTCCTTGGCGTGACGCGCCATCAGCCCGAAGGCAGGATCGACCGTGCCGCGCAATCCAATGAGTCCGGCCTTGCAGTTCTCGGGCCGCAGCCACGGGGTGTAGAGCTGGTGGTGCACGGCGGCCGAGCCGAAATCCCACAGGATCGGCTCGCCGTCGCGGGTGAGCAGCGCCCACCGGCAGAGCTTGTCGCGCTCCCATTCCCCGATCTTGGTCGAGGTGATGTAGCGGATGTTGTTGACGTCGAAGACGAGCAGCGAGCCGAGCTCGGAATTCTCCAGCGCCTGGCGCGCGCGCGACAGCCGATAGCGATGGAGCCGCCGGTAATCCACGCGCTCCTCGAAATCGACGCCCATGATGCCGAGCGCCGGCAGCGCGCGGCCCCAGTTATAGCGCGGATTGATATCGTCGGCGCTGATCTTGCGCACCGTCTCGTCCATGGCGTGCTCCTACTGCTTCTTGTTTGTTGCGGACCGGGAGCGTACGCGCGCCGTGCGCACGCGGCAACGGCACGCCGGCGGATTTTGCCACCCTTCTGTTCCGTAGGGGCGAGGCACCGCCTCGCCCTCCATCAACGTGCGCGGCCCATCATGGCGGGCGACGCAATGCGTCGCCCCTACGGAAGGTATCTGCATTCACGCTTCCCGCATCGCGAACATCTGGCCCCGACCGGCGGCGCAGGCGCGCCGATAGATTTCGCAGGCGACGATCACGTCGGTGCTGGCGATCCCGCAGATCACCGCGAAGGTGCGCTCGCCCGGCTTAGCCTTTGGAACGGAGCCGGCCAGGATACCCTGTAGCGATACGCTCGCTTTAATCGACGCCAGCGCACCGGGTCTCTTCTCTTGCAAGCGGCTCGCGAAACCGGCCGGGTCGTCCGAGACCACCCGTGTCGCCACGGTGAGCACATCGTCCCGCCAGGAATTGAGGATGTCGAGCGGAATGAAGATGGAGCCGGGGGACAGCCATCCCGCATGCACCGGGCGGTCCGGGCCCGGCGGTATGGACGACACGACAACGTCCATTCCTTCGGCGGCGCGACGCGCCTCGGCAACCGGGGTCAGCGAGGCTGCGCTCGCGCGCTCCATCCCGGCGCAAAAAGCAACGCGCGAGGCTTCGGTGCGGGAGGCGACGCATACGTTGCGGATCGTGGGGAACGCGGTGAGCATCATGCGCAGCGTCCAGCGGCCCAGTCCGCCGCACCCAATCAGCCCGAGGCTCTTCGGCGGCGCCGGCAATATGTGCTTGACCGCGACCGCCGCGCAGGCGGCGGTGCGCAAAAGCGTCACGTGCATCCCTTCCATGATGCATACGGGCGCCCCGTGATCGGGTTCGTTCAGGATGATGATGGCCGTCAAATCGGCAAGGCGCTGGGTGGAATTGCCGGGGAAATAGGACACCCATTTCATGCCGAGCGCGCAGGCGCCGTCGACCCAAGCCGGCATGGCATGCAGGAAGCTGTTCGGCTTGCCGGGATGTACGCCGAGCTTCATCGGCACCTCGGCGCGGCCCTGCGCATCCAGGAGATAGACCTGCTCGATCAGCGCGATGGTGTCGGCGAGCGAAAGCCCCACCGCGCGCACATCGCGCTCGCTCAACAATCGGATGGCGCCGTCCGCGCTCATGCCCTGGCTCCTGCGTTGCGGTCCGGTCGGGCCGGGTGGGAGAATTGCCGGCTTCTTGTGAAGGAGCGTCGCAGCGCAAGCGGGAAGGTGTAACCGGGCAAGAGGGGCGCAGCCAGCGGAGCACGCCTGTGCCGGCCCTGCGCAGGCCGAACATGCGCTCGGCCTACCGGAATTCCTTGGCCAGGCCTACTCCCATGCATCTGCAAATCTTGCCGCCTGCCGGTGCGAGTGCTAGTGCGGTGCATGCAGGCGGCCATTGAAAACATCCGCAATTTCTCGATCATCGCGCATATCGATCATGGCAAATCGACACTCGCCGACCGGCTGATCCAGGCAACCGGCGCGCTCGCCGCTCGCGAGATGGTGGAGCAGGTGCTCGATTCCATGGACATCGAACGCGAGCGCGGCATCACCATCAAGGCGCAAACAGTTCGGCTCACCTATCGCGCCCGCGACGGCAAGGCCTATGTGCTCAATCTGATCGACACCCCGGGCCATGTCGATTTCGCCTATGAGGTCAACCGCAGCCTCGCTGCTTGCGAGGGCTCGCTGCTGGTCGTCGATGCCTCGCAAGGGGTGGAGGCGCAGACGCTCGCCAACGTCTATCAAGCGCTTGAGAACAATCACGAGGTCGTGCCGGTGCTCAACAAGGTCGATCTGCCGGCCGCCGAGCCCGAAAAGGTAAAGCAGCAGATCGAGGACGTGATCGGGCTCGATGCTTCGAATGCGATTCTCATTTCGGCGAAGACCGGCGAGAACGTGCCGGAAGTGCTCGAAGGAATTGTCCACCGCCTGCCACCTCCTCGCGGCGATCGCGACGCGACCCTCAAGGCCTTGCTGGTCGACAGCTGGTACGATTCGTATCTCGGAGTGGTGGTCCTCCTTCGCATCGTGGATGGCGTGCTCCGCAAAGGCCAGCGCATCCGCCTGATGGGCACTGGCGCGGCTTACGAGGTCGATCGCGTCGGCGTCTTCACCCCGAAGATGCTCGATGTGGAAGAGCTCGGCCCCGGCGAAATCGGATTTCTGACCGCCTCCATCAAGCAGGTGGCGGACACCCGCGTCGGAGACACTATCACTGACGACAGGAAACCCGTCTCGGAACCGCTGCCCGGCTTCCGCCCGGCGATACCGGTCGTGTTCTGCGGGTTGTTCCCGGTGGATGCTGCGCAGTTCGAGGATCTGCGCGCCGCCATGGGGAAGCTTCGCCTCAATGACGCAAGCTTCACCTTCGAGATGGAAACCTCGGCTGCGCTCGGGTTTGGCTTTCGTTGCGGCTTTCTCGGGTTGCTGCATCTTGAAATCGTTCAGGAACGGCTCGAGCGTGAGTTCAACCTCAATCTGATCGCAACCGCGCCGTCGGTGATCTACAAAATCTTGCTCACCAACGGCAACCGCATCGAGATTCACAATCCCGTCGACATGCCCGACCCGGTCCAGGTCGAGGAGATGCACGAGCCCTGGATTCGAGCCACCATTCTTACGCCCGATGAGTATCTCGGCAGTGTCCTCAAGCTGTGTCAGGACCGGCGCGGCGTGCAGGTCGAGCTCACCTATGTAGGCAGCCGCGCAATGGTGAAATACGACCTGCCGCTCAACGAAGTGGTGTTCGATTTCTATGATCGTCTGAAATCCGTCTCGCGCGGCTACGCCTCCTTTGACTATCAGCTCACGGATTTCAAGCCGGCGGATCTCGTCAAGATGCAAATCCTGGTGAACGGCGAGCCGGTCGATGCGCTGGCCATGCTCGTCCATCGCACGCGCGCGGAGAGCCGCGGCCGTGCCATGGTGGAAAAGCTCAAGGAGCTCATTCCTCCGCACATGTTTCAGGTGCCGATCCAGGCTGCCATCGGGGGCAAGATCATCGCGCGCGAAACCGTGCGCGCGTTCCGCAAAGACGTGACCGCAAAATGCTATGGCGGCGATGTGACGCGCAAGCGCAAGCTCCTGGAGAAGCAAAAGGAGGGCAAGAAGCGCATGCGCCAGTTCGGCAAGGTTGAAATCCCGCAGGAGGCTTTTATCGCTGCGCTGAAGGTGGATGTCTGAGGCGGGAAGGCCGGCGGGCAATCCGGAAAAGCTAGTGTCCCGATTCCGAAATTCGTCCCATCGTGCGGCAAGCTCATTTGCGAATTTCGGAATCGAAGGACACTAGCAAACCTTTGATTCTAGTGTGGCTTTGGTTCAGAAGTCCGCAATCGGACTCGCCGCAGGAATGTAGCGGACTTCTGAACCGCCACACTAGGGGGGCCGGTTTCAAAACGGCCGCTACACGTCCAAGCCGCACAGCGGTCGACTGTTACGAGCCCCAATACGGAGCAACCCCGTAATAGTCGTAGATCTGCCGGCCGCGGGCGCGGTCGGACCAGTCCCAGCTTTCGTGCCTGCTGTATTTGGGCGCGCCTTTGAGCTGCTGCTCGCCGATGTTGACCGCGTAGCCTTCGAGCTTGGGATTGTAGGTCAGCAGTGACCACGGCAGCGGGTAGTAGTCCTCGCCAATACCCATGAAGCCGCCGAAGCTCATCACGGCGTAAGCAACCTTGCCGCTGATCTTGTCGATCATCACGCGTTCGATCTGGCCCACGCGGTCGCCATTCGAGCGGTAGACCGGCGTTGCCTCCACCTTGTCGCTGCCGATCAGGCTTGCGGTCTCGCGGCTATCGAGGGTGGTACCTTGGGTCGTAAATGCCATGGCGTTCTCCTCGTCATCAGGTTTTACGGTTAACCCTCTCGGTCGGGCGTCGTTCCGCGCGTTATCG
>DASXIG010000405.1:0-1603 GCA_036498105.1 Xanthobacteraceae bacterium
CGACCCGCATGGCGCAGGCTTCATCCTGTTCAAGGGAACGAGCGAGCAGTCGCCCGCCCCCGCTCCGGCAGGCACCCCCGGGCATGTCGGCTGGCACGAGCTGCATGCGGGCGATCTCGACCGCGCTTTCGCCTTCTATTCCGGGCTGTTCGGCTGGACCAAGGCCGAAGCCATGGACATGGGGCCGCCGATGGGCACCTACCAGATCTTCGCCATCGGCGGCACGCCGGCCGGCGGGATGATGAACAAGCCGCCGCAGATCCCCTATCCTTTCTGGGTGTACTATTTCAACGTGGATGGCATCGACGCGGCCATCACGCGCGTGCAACAGGCGGGCGGCGAAATCCTCAACGGCCCGATGGAAGTCCCCGGCGGCAGCTGGATCGCGCAATGCCGCGACCCCCAGGGCGCGATGTTCGCGATGGTGGCACCGAGGCGCTGATCGCATAGTGCCCCGCTTCCGAGGGGGGAGGGAGCAGACCGAGTTTGCCGCTACCGGTGATCCAACTTCACCGGAACGTGCTATAGTGCAAATGGTGTTGGCGTATGCTCCTTTGCGCCGATGGCTTTGGTCTTCCGATCCGACACGGCAAACCGAACAAGCACGCACAATCCAGCCCTGCGAGGACGCTTATGGCGAAACTCAACATCAACGGCAGCATGCGCGACATCGAGGTCGAATCGGACACCCCGCTTCTGTGGGCGATCCGCGAGCAGATCGGTCTCACCGGCACGAAATATGGCTGCGGCATTGCGCAGTGCGGCGCTTGCTCCGTGCACATCAATGACGAGGTGCAACGCTCCTGCTCGATTCGCGTGGGCGACATCAAGCCCGAAGATCGCATCGTGACGATCGAGGGGCTCTCTCCCAACGCGTCCCACCCCGTGCAGAACGCCTGGGCGGCAATCGACGTGCCGCAGTGCGGCTATTGCCAGTCCGGGCAGATCATGGCCGCTGCGGCGCTTCTGAAAAATACGCCGAAACCGACCGACTCCGACATCGACGCCGCGATGACGAACATCTGCCGCTGCGGAACCTACCAACGCATCCGCGCTGCGGTGCATCTCGCCGCCGGCGAGACATCGAAGATCTGAAGGTGGGCAGGCCATGACAAAGAAAATCCGCAAAGCCACAAAACTTTCCCGCCGCAGTTTCATCGCCAGCTCCGCCGCGGCCGGCGGCGGGCTCGCGCTCGGCTTCCACCTGCCGTTCGGCACCGGCGCAGCGCTCGGCGCGGCGGCTGACGCGACCGAGATCAACGTGTGGGTCGCGATCAAGCCCGACGACACCTGCGTGGTGCGCATCGCGCGCTCCGAGATGGGCCAGGGTACCCTCACGGGCCTTGCCCAGCTCGTCGCCGAAGAGCTCGAATGCGACTGGAAAAAGGTGACCGTCGAGCGGGTGACGCCGCAAGCCAACCTCGCACGCAAGCGCGCATGGGGCGAGATGTCGACCGGCGGCAGTCGCGGCATCCGCATCTCACAGGAATATGTGCGTCAGGGCGGAGCGGCCGCCCGCATGATGCTGCTGCAAGCGGCGGCGGATGAATGGAAGGTGCCGGTCGGCGAGCTCACTGTTGCGGACGGCGTCATCTCCCATGCC
>DASXIG010000406.1:0-8313 GCA_036498105.1 Xanthobacteraceae bacterium
GCGGCAAGACGGCGGTCGCGCGTGAGCAGGGGCACGTCGAGCAGTTGCGCAAGCGCGACGTAGACGGCGTCATAAGCGCCGATCACCGGCTGTCGCGTTCAGCGCGGATCGCGTCGGCGGGCTCCACCGAAAGGTCCACTCTGGAGCGGCGCTCCAAACGCGCGCGCAGCTCCTCCAAGGTCGGAGGCTCGGCCACCTCGCGGATTTCCCGCAGCAGGTAATCGGAAAGCGACATGCCCGCCAGCGCCGCGCGCGACTTGAGGCGGCGGTGCAGCGCATCCGGCACGTTGCGGATTTGGATCATCATTGCCATGTGCAAAGATTAAAAAATGTTGGCCACATGTCAACGACGAGCCCGCTCGTGCGAGAGCCGCTCGTGATTGCAATTATTCCACGACCGATCGCCGCGCCAACTCACCGCCAGCGCCCGCGCAGCCGCGCGGCGATGTCGTGGCGCGCGGCGTATCGCGCCGGACCCACCGCCGACATTCCCGCCTCGCCGCGCCACCAGCGCCGCTCGAGCAAATGAAGAAGCGCGTCCGGGAGAAAGCGCGTGCGGGTCGCGTACATGTGCCGGTCGCCCGTGCCCGGCTGGTGATGCGCGTAGAACCGGTGCGGCGCGACGATGTCGAGCTGGTCCTTAGCTCGCGTCATCGCGACATAGAGGATCCGGCGTTCTTCCTCGATCTCCTCCGTGCTGCCGGTCGCGAGATCGGAAGGGATGCAGCCGTCCACCGCATTGAGCAGAAACACGGCCTTCCACTCCTGCCCCTTGGCGGAATGGATGGTCGAGAGGATCAGATAATCCTCATCGAGATGCGGGATGCCGGCAAGATCGCTGGTGGCATCCGGCGGATCGAGCGTGAGCTCGGTCAGGAAGCGCTCGCGCGACGGGTAGCCCGTGGCCATTGCCGCGAGCTGCGCCAGATCGGCAGCGCGCACGTCGGCATCTTCCTCGTGGATGCGCCGCAAATGCGGCTCGTACCAGAGCCGCACCCGCTCGAAATCCGCGGGCCATTCCACTTCCCGGCCGGAGAGCTCGTGGAAGAGCGCAGCGAAGGCGCGCCATTCCGGCGCGGCGCGCGCGGGGACGGTGACATCGGCAAGGCTGGCAAGTGCGGTTGCCGGAACGGCCGTGTCGATGGTGTCCAGGATGCGGCCGGCAGCGCTGCCGCCGAGCCCGGGAATGAGCTTGATCGCGCGGAAGCCCGCCACGCGGTCGCGCGGGTTCTCGATGAAGCGCAGGCAGGCGAGCACGTCCTTGACGTGCGCGGATTCCAGAAACTTGAGCCCGCCGAACTTCACAAACGGGATCTTGCGGCGCGTGAGCTCGAGCTCGAGCGCGGCGCTGTGGTGGGAAGTGCGAAACAGCACCGCCTGCGCCTTGAGCGCCAACCCCGCCTCGCGATTCTCCAGCACCCGCGCGGCAACATAGCGCGCCTGCGCACCCTCATCCTCGACCGAGACGAGGAGCGGGCGCGCGCCCGCCTTTCGTTCCGACCAGAGGTCCTTGCAGTAGCGCTCGGCCGCGAGCGCAATCACCGCATTGGAGGCGGCGAGGATGGGCTGGGTCGAGCGATAATTCTGGGCGAGCGTGAGGACGCCGGCGGGCGGCCTGAAGAGATTGGGAAAGTCGAGGATGTTTCTCACCGTCGCGGCGCGGAAGGAATAAATGGATTGCGCGTCGTCGCCCACCACTGTGAGCCCGCGGCCGTCCGGTTTGAGCGCCAGCAGAATCCTCGCCTGGAGATTGTTGGTGTCCTGGTATTCGTCCACCAGCACGTGGTCGAAGCGGGCAGCAACATCCGCGGCGAGCTGCGGCTCGACCGACATCCCGGCCCAGAACAGCAGCAGGTCATCGTAATCGAGCACATTGTGCCTGTGCTTGGCTTGGACATAGCCGTCGAACAGGCGTCGCAGCTCGCTCTCCCATCCGCCGCACCAGGGGAATGCCTTTGCGAGCACCGCATCGAGCGGCATCTCGCCGTTGACCGTGCGCGAGTAGATCGCAAGGCACGTCGCCTTGGCGGGAAAGCGGCGCTCGAGTTGGGCGAGGCCAAGCTCGTGGCGCACGAGATTCATCAGGTCGGCCGAGTCCTCGCGGTCGTGAATGGTGAAGGACGGATCAAGCCCGATCGTCTCCGCGTACTCGCGCAGAAGGCGCGCGCCGATGCCGTGGAACGTTCCCGCCCAGGCGAAGGCGGCAGCCGGCGCGGCGCGCTTTGCGCCGAGCGCAGCGGCGACGATGCGCTCCACCCGCCGGATCATCTCGGCCGCGGCGCGGCGCGTGAAGGTGAGAAGGAGAATGCGCGCGGGATCGGCGCCGTGGACTACGAGATGCGCGACACGGTGGGCCAGCGTGTTGGTCTTGCCCGAGCCCGCGCCGGCGATGACGAGGAGGGGGCCGCAGTCCGCGCCGGCGGCCGCATCGATCCCATGCTCGACGGCGCGGCGCTGGTCGCCATTGAGCTTGTCGAGATAGGAAGGGTCCATCTAGCTCGCGCTTCGGTCAGGTTGATCCACAACGGTGCCGCAGCTTCGGTGGGGCTCCCTCTCCCGCTCTTGAGTCCGCTCTTGAGGCGGGAAGAGGGAGCAGACCGAGTGTGTTGCGTCGCTGATCACATCTGACCGGAACGCACTCTCATGCGGGAGGCAGATGCGTCCGCTCAGACTTCCGCGTCGACGCGCTCGACCTCGACCTGCACGCAGTCGCCGAGGTGGCAGCGGTGGCCGCTGCCGCTCGCCAGCAACTCACGGGCCTCGTCCGCGGAGGCCGCTTCCACGCACCACTCTTCCATGCGCGTCACCAGCATGGTCGCCTGGAACGTCTTCAGCTTCTTTTCGATTACAGCGACAGCCATGCGTCACCTCGCAAACGAATCAGTTCGAACCGCTATTCTAATGCGGCGCGCGCGCCGCTGTGAGCTTTTTGTCACAGTCCGGCGTTTTTTGGCTTTGGTCAAAGTGCGGGGCGATTTTTTTGCTCCCCTGTCGCGCAACGACAACGTGCGGGGGCGCAATGACACCTTCTACATTTCTGGTACTGATGACCTTGACCTTGGGACAGATTGCGGTTCTGTCGCTGGGATTGTTCGTATTGTGGCTTGCAGGCGAGTTCGGAGGTGGTCATGAATGAGCAACAGGTCGACGCGCCCGAGCAGGTGCGCAAGTTCGCGCCCAAGCGCAATCCCCGGAGCAACAGGCATCCCACGGATCAGGCGGGAGAAGCGCTCGTCGGGATGGTGCAGGACGCGGCAAAGATCTCGAATGAGAACTACGATCGCGTCATGGATCTCGTGCATGACCTGACCCAGCAGCTGCAAGCCGCGGAGGACAGGATCGGCCAGATCCAGCGCGATATCGACCACTTTCGCGCCCGCGCAAGCAGCGCCGAGCAATGGCTCGAGCGCATTCACCAGGAGGTCGAGCAGAACCTCATCGGGCCGATGACGCAGAAGCAGTAAGTCGCCTCAATCGCGGCGACGCCTCTGCACCGTGCGGGCACCCCAATACGGGTTCTCGAGCTGGTTTTGCCTGCAGAAACCGCCGTTGCCCCAGGCGTTGGCCATGCATTGCTCGAAGGAATAGAAGCCGCAGTTGGTACCGCCGCCCCTGGCACCACCGTATTCCGTGCACCAGGGTGCAGCCGATGCTGCCTCGGTGGCCAGCACGAGCACGACCAGAACGATCGGCGCGAGGGCGAAGATCCTCATGATCAACCTCCACAAAGAAGCCCGATCCAGCCAAGAGATATGTCATGCCGGAAATCGGATCAACCGGGGCGCAGCGCTTTGGCGCATGCCATGAAGATGACAGTGCCCAATTCCGCCGGGACGGACGCGCCCCGGCTCAAGGCACCCGGCCACGCCTGCGACTGCCACATGCACATCTACGATGCCGCTCGCTTTCCGCCCCTGCGGCCGGGCTCGCGCATGCAGGCCAACGCGGCGGTGGCGGACTATCGCCTGCTGCGGCAACGGATCGGTACGACCCGCACCGTGGTCGTCACCCCCGCCGTCTACGTCACGGACAACCGGGCAACGCTCGATGCGATATCGCAGCTTGGCGCCCAGGCCCGCGGGGTGGCCGTCGTCCATCCCACGGTGACGGACGCCGAATTGAAGACGCTGGACCAAGGGGGAATTCGCGGCATCCGCTTTACCCAGTTCGACCCCGCGACCGCCGTCACCACGCTCGACATGATCGAGCCGCTGTCGAAGCGCATCGCCGACCTCGGCTGGCACGTGCAGATTCATATGCGCGCCGACCAGATCCTCGCGGCCGCCGATCTCTGGCCGCGCCTGCCTGCGACCATTGTGTTCGACCATATGGGCCGGCTGCCGCAACCCGCCGGCGTCGATCATCCCGCCTTCGCCATCATTCGCGTCCTGGTCGATAAGGGCCGCGCCTGGGTGAAGCTCTCGGGCGCTTACCTCGACAGCAGGGTCGGCGCGCCGAGTTATGCGGATGCGACCAGGGTGGCGCAGGCCTTCGTCACCGCCGCGCCGGAGCGCCTGGTCTGGGGCAGCGACTGGCCGCACCCGACTGAAGCCAGCGCGCACAAGCCGAACGATGCGGTGCTGTTCGATCTGCTCGCGCAATGGGCGCCTGACGACGCCACCCGGCGCCGCATCCTGGTCGCCAACCCGGCTGCGCTCTACGGCTTTCATTCGTAGGGGCGAGGCATGCCTCGCCCTACGAAGACCGACACCACGCTCACTCCACGTCCAGATAACCGCCGCGGAAATGGATGAGCGGCGCGCCGCCGTCGGCGATCATGACGTCCACCACGCGCCCCATGCAGAGGCAGATGCCGTGGCGCTCGATGGTTTCTTCCAGCGCGCAGTCCATGGCGCCGAGCGCGCTCTTCAGCACCGGGGCGCCGGTGGTGAGCTCGGTCCATGCATCAGCCGCAAAGCGTGCTGCGCCTTTGAGCTCGCCTTTGCCGCCAAACGAATCGGCAATCGCTCTCGCCTCTTTGGGGAGAAAATTGACCGCAAAATGCCGTGATCCGAGGACAGCCCCGAGAGCGGAGGTGCGCTTGTCGATGGACACCAGCATGAGCGGCGGATCGGCCGTGACGTGGGTTGCCGAGAGCCCGAGAAATCCGGCGGGTCCCGCACTCGATCGCGCCGTCACGATGGTGCTGCCGATGGGGCGCTGCCCCAGTGCGCGCCAGAACGTCTTGGCATCGATGATGGTTCCGCCCGACATTTTTAATGCAACAGATTGTCCCGCAATCTCGGACCGGCGTATTTTTTCTTCGACAAGCCGCGGCGCTGGAGTTCGGGCACGACTTGGTCGACGAATTCCTGCAGGTTGCCCGGTGCGGAAAGGCCGCGCAAGAGCATGAAGCCGCCATTGGCGCCGGTTTCGAAATGCCACTGTTCGAGCTTGTCGACAATCATGTTCGGGGTGCCCGCCGCGACGAGGATTCGCTCCGTCATGAATTTACGCCCGAACTGCCCGACCGTGAGATTGGGATCGGTGGTTTTCAGGATCTCCTCGAAGCTGCCCCAATGCACGTTCTGGGCTTTGACCTCGGCGGCGACATCGGCGAGCCGCATGTCGCGGCGAAACTGGGAAAAATCGAGCCCGTACATCGAGGAGAGCTCGATCAGTCCAGCCTCCGGCGGAATCGAATCGAGGTAGCGCTGCTCCATCTCGCGCGCCTTATCTTCCGATTCGGCCACCTGGATGCGAACCGCCCAGAGGATCGCGCAATCGCGCGGCTTGCGCCCGAACTTGGCGAGCTTGGCGTCGAGATCGGCGCGGTGCGCCTTCATGCTCGCCATGGTGCGGCGCGTGCTGAATTGCAGGTCAGCGTAGTGGGCAGCGAGATCCATGCCGGGGCCGGATTGTCCGGCCTGAATGATCACCGGGCGGCCTTGTGGCGACGGCAAGGCAGGCAAGGGT
The DNA here is from genome assembly GCA_036498105.1 of Xanthobacteraceae bacterium. Lineage (GTDB taxonomy): Bacteria > Pseudomonadota > Alphaproteobacteria > Rhizobiales > Xanthobacteraceae > VAZQ01. The sequence continues at coordinate 5,917 of DASXIG010000406.1, forward strand.
CCGCGCACGGTATAATAGCGGCCGCGAAAGTTGAGCAGGTGCACCTTGTCCGGATCGCAGAACTTGCCGGTGGCACGATCGAGGATCAGGGCATCGTGCTCGACGCTGTCCCATAGCGCAGTGGCAACATGCAGGTGTTCCTGCGCTTGATCGTAGCGCGCATCGTGCTCGATCATCTTCTCGTATCCCCAGTTCGCCGCCTCGTTCTTGGAGCGCGAGGTCACCGCATTCCAGGCGATGCGGCCTTTGGTGACATGGTCGAGCGCGTTGAACGTGCGCGCGATGTGAAAGGGATGATGATAGGTGGTGGACATGGTGATGCCGAAGCCAACGCCGTCGGCAGCGCGGGCCATGCACGGGATCATGGGCATCATGTCGTGGCGCGGCCACTTCGCGCCATAACTCACCGCAGCACGATGGTTGCCGCCGTAATCCTCCGGAGTGCCGCCAGAATCGCCGAAGAACAGGAGGTCCATGATCCCTCGCGCCGCGGTGCGCGCGATGTCCTCGTAGAATTCCGGGCTGCTGTAATAGGGATAGCCTTCCCATGAGCCGGGCATCTTCCAGAGATAATCGGTATGGTAATGCGACAGATCGGCAGCGAGATGAATGATTTCAGATTCGGACATGGACTACTCCCCGGACGCTTTAAGCCATTGGCCCGATGATTGCTTGTAGCCTGTAGTAGGGGCGAGGCATGCCTCGCCCCTACGGATCTCACAGCTGTGCGCAGTTGTGAAGCAAAGATGCGACGTTCGAGCCTCGAAATGACGGAAGCCATCGCCGATCCTTGGCAAAGAACCGTTCCCGGTACCGCATCGGCGCGGCGCCTGAGCTCTTGCGCTCTCGCCCTGGTTCTGCTGGCATTTGTAGCAATAAGTGCGACAGCCCAGGACCGCGCGCAGCACTGGCCGACACGACCGGTGCGGGTCATCGTCCCCTATGGGCCCGGCGGCATCGGCGACCTCTTGGTGCGGCTGACGACCGAACGGCTCGCAAAAATATTCGGGCAGCCCTTCGTGCTGGAGAACCGGCCCGGCGGCGGCGGAGTCGTCGGATTGGAATATGCGGCGCACGCGGCCCACGACGGCTACACCCTGGCACAGGCCGGAAACTCGCAGTTCTCCGTCGTTCCGCTGCTGCAGAGGCTCAACTACGATCCGGTCAAGGACCTGACCCCGATCGGAATCATCGCAGTCAACGGGATGGCGCTCGCCGTGCATCCCGATCTGCCCGTGCACTCGGTCGCCGACCTCATCGCGTATGCCAAAGCCAATCCCGGCAAGCTCAATTACGGAACCGGCGGGGTCGGAACCAGCAGTCACCTGGTGCCCGCGGCTTTTGCGGCGCGCACCGGCATTGATCTCGTCGCCATTCCATATCAGAGCACGCCCGCATCCGTCCTCGCGCTGCTTGCGGGCACGGTTCAAATCTTCTTCGGCAACATCCCCGACATCGTGGAATCGGTTCGCGGCGGAAACGTGCGGCTGCTGGCTTTGTCCAACGAGGAGCGCATCCCGCAATTTCCAGATACTCCCACCGTCGCGGAAACGGTACCGGGATTCGTCATGACGGGCTGGAACGGGTATTTCGCGCCCGCGGGGACGCCGCCTGCCATCATCCGGCGCTTGTCCGACGCCGTCGCAGCGATTTGCCGGGAGCCCGACGTCATCAAGAGCCTGCAAAAATTGAGCCTCCAGCCCGTCGGCAGCACCCCAGAGCAGGTGGCTGAGATCATTCGGCAGGAATTGCCCGTCTACGCTGCGGCGGTCGCAGCCGCAGGCTTGCGCCGCAAATAACAAAGTGTCAGGTACCGTTGCCCGGAGGCCCCTGGCGCGAGGCGCAAGCCTTGATGGACAAAGCCTTCATGGACAGTGCGAGGCGACTGCATGAGTGGTCTGGAAGACAAGCTTGCGCGCATGGGCTGCACGCTCCCGGCGCCGTTTCAGTTTCCCAATCCCAACCGCACCGGCTGCGTGGTGGTCGGGAATATCGTGTTCGTCTCGGGTCATGGGCGCGATTTGCCGTCGCTGCCGAACGTCAGGCACACGGGAAAGGTGGGAAGCGATCTGAGTGTCGAACAGGGATATGCGACGGCGCGCGCCGTTGCGCTGTCCATGCTCGCGAGCCTCAAGCAGCAGCTCGGCGACCTCGACCGCATCAAGCGCATTGTGCGATTGTTCGGCATGGTCAATGTGGCGCCCGGGTTCGATCGCATGCCGGAGGTGATCGATGGCGCCTCGGATCTGTTCTTCGAGCTGCTCGGGGCGCAGAACGGCCAGCATGCGCGCTCGGCGGTGGGAATGGCCGAGCTGCCGCACGGCATTCCGGTCGAGATCAATGGTGAATTCGAACTCAAACCAGGAGGTACTGCATGACTGCTCGTCTGCGTCACAT
>DASXIG010000407.1:0-6537 GCA_036498105.1 Xanthobacteraceae bacterium
CGCGAGAGCCGAAATCTGGAGCTTCGGCCACCGCAATCCTCAGGGGCTTGCCCTTCATCCGGTAACGGGGAAGCTCTGGGAGCACGAGCACGGCCCGCGCGGCGGAGACGAGGTCAACATCATCGAGAAGGGCAGGAACTACGGTTGGCCGGTGATCGGTTATGGAATCGACTACAACGGCGCACGCATCCACGAGAGCACGCATAAGGACGGAATGGAACAGCCGATCTGGTACTGGGTGCCTTCGATCGCGCCCTCGGGAATGACGTTCTACTCTGGCAACCTCTTTGCCGGCTGGCGCGGGAATCTGTTCGTCGGCGCGCTTGCCTGCCAGATGCTGGTGCGGCTCGAGCTCGAAGGCGAGAAAATGCGCAGGGAAGAGCGTCTGCTGAAGCAGTTGCGCGAACGCATCCGCGATGTTCGCCAAGGTCCCGATAGCGCCTTGTGGCTCGCGACCGACAGCAGCGCCGGCCGCATTCTGCGACTGACACCGGAACGATAGAGCAGGATGACTTGGTCAATCCTGCCGGCGTGCCTACGCTCCCATGATCGCGTCCGAGAACCAGGTGGCGATCCCGGGAAAGACGCACAGGAGCACGATCGCAACCAGCATGAGCACCACGAAGGGCATGACGCCCCAGATCACATCGCTGAGCGGGATGTCGGGCGCGATATTCTTGATCACGAAGAGATTGAGACCGACCGGCGGATGAATGAGTCCCATCTCCATCACGATCGTCATCACCACTCCGAACCAGATGAGATCGAAGCCGGCGCTCCTGAGCGGCGGCAGGATGATCGGAGCGGTCATCAGGATGATGGATACCGGCGGCAGGAAGAAACCCAGCACGACGACCATGAGCAGTATCGCTGCAAGGAGCACCCAGCGCGACAGCTCCAGCTCGACGATGGCTTGCGCCGCCGACTGGCTGATGTGCAGGTAGCTCATGACATAGGAATAGAGCAGCGACATCCCGATGATGAGCATCAGCATGGTCGATTCGCGCAAGGTCGCGGTGAGAATCGGCGCAAGGTCCGCCGGCTTCCACACGCTGTATATGCCTGCAATCAGCGCAAGCGCGAGCACGGCACCAAGCCCTGCCGTTTCCGACGGCGTCGCATAGCCGCCGTAGAGGGCGACCATTACTCCCGTGAGCAGGACGACAAACGGCACCACGCGCGGGAGCAATTGCAGCTTCTCCCTCAGGCTCAGCGTGTTCTCGGTCAGCAGTTCCGAGCGAGCGCCCCCGCTCAGGTGCAGCGCCTTGGCATGGCGGTATTCGCGCCGATACCGCCAAGCCGCATAGGCGGCAAACAGCGTCACCAGCAGCAGGGCTGGCCAGATGGCAGCGAGGAATAGCCGCCCGAGCGACTGCTCCGCCGCGACCGCATACAGGATCATGGTGATGGAGGGCGGCAGCAGAATGCCGAGCGTTCCGCCCGCGGCAATGATGCCCGAGGCAAAGCCCGGCGAATAGCCGCGCTTGCGCATCTCCGGGATGCCGGCCGCCCCGATGGCCGAGCAGGTGGCCGGCGACGAGCCCGCCATGGCGGCAAACAGCGCACAGGCGAAAACGTTCGCAATGCCGAGCCCGCCCGGGATGCGGTGCATCCAGACGTGAATGGCCGAGTACAGGTCCTGTCCCGCGCGCGAGCGGCCGATGGCCGAGCCCTTCAGAATGAAAAGCGGGATCGACAACAACGTGATCGACGCCATTTCCTCGTAGACATTCTGGCTGATGGTATCGACCGAGCCCCCCGGCATGAAAAAGATCATGAACAGGGTCGCTACCGCGCCGAGCGCAAACGCGATCGGCATGCCCGCAAACATCACGGCGAGTGTCGAGGCGCCATAGAGCAGTCCGATCGACAAGACGCTCATCGAATCCGGTCCCACCCCCGCAAGCCATGCACCACCTGGAGCAGGATCTGCAGGGAGAGCAGGAACATGCCGACGGTCATGAGGGAGTATGGAATCCAGAGTGGCGGACCCCAGGTCGAGCCGGAATGAAACCCTTCCTCCCACGCTTCCAGCAGCAGGAGCCAGGATTTCCAGGCGAAGTAAGCGCAGAACACGAAGCTCGCAGCGTCGACGGCAAGTTGCCTGATCATATTGAGCCGCGGCGGCAGGAGCCCGGTGATCGCCTCGATCGCCACATGGCCGCGCCCGGCCTGAATTGCGGCAGCCGACATGAAGACCGCGCCCACGATGAGAAACACCGACAGCTCATCCTGCCAGTCGGTCGAGATCTTGAGGAAGTAGCGGACGATCACGCTGTAAGTGAGCACGAAGGAAGCCGCTACCAGCGCGGCCGAGGATAGCTTCACCACGATCGCATTGATGCCGGCGAGAATGCGATCAGCGGCGCCCGAGGGCGCCGCTGCCGCTGCGGGCTCGGTCTCGATGAAGTCGAGGCCGTGCACCACCGGTTGTCAGCCCTCAGGAGACGCTGATCCCCTGGGCGAGCTTGAGGAGCTCGGCCGAGAGCGGCGTCTTCGCTGCATAGTCCTTCCAGGCCGTGTTGCGGGCGATGACGCGCCATTTCTCGACCGTCGGTTCGTCGAGATCGGCGACCTTGGCGCCTTTCTTCGCATAGACGTCAGCCACCTTCTCGTCGTCGGCCATGGCCTCGCGGGTGCCGAACTCTTCGAGCTCGCGACCGAGCGCCACAATGGTGTCCTGCTGGTCTTTCGGCAGGGCATCGAAAATCCGCTTGGACATGACCAGCGGCTCCAGCATGAACCAGTAGGACTTGCCGCGCCCCGTGGTGAGGCTCTTGGCGACTTCTTCCAGGCGGAAGGAGATCAGGCTCGTCGACGAAGTGATTGCCGCATCGCAGGCGCCGGTCTGCATGGCAGCGTAGAGCTCGTTGGAGGGCGTCGACAGCGTCGTCGCACCGGCTGCCTGCAGCACCATGTCCATCTCGCGGCTCCCGCCGCGAATCTTCAGGCCTTTCGCGTCATCCGGAGCGATGATCGGGGCGGAGCGGCTGGCAACTCCACCGGCTTGCCAGATCCAGGATACGATGATGATCCCTTTTTCCGCGAGAAACGCGGCGAATTTGGTGCCGAGTTCAGAGCTCTTCCAGGCCGCGCCCTGCTTGTATGAGCTCACAAGCCCGGGCATCAGGCCGATATTAAGCTCGGCGAATTCGCCCCCGGCATAGGAGATGGGATAAAGGCTCACATCGAGCGCGCCTTTGCGCAGCGCGGAGAACTGCGCCACGGTCTTCATCAGCGATGAGTTCGGGTAGACTTGTCCCGTGAGCGCGCCATTGGTGCGCTTCTCCACCTCCGCGGCGAACATCCGGCACAGGCGATCCCGGAAGTCGCCTTCCGTCATCGTTCCCCCGGGGAATTGATGAGATATCTTGAGCGTCTGCGCAGCCAGAGCGGGTCTGGAAAGCCACGCCGCGATCACGGCCGGTGCGGCCACTACGCCGGAGAGCACATGCCGTCGGTTCAGAGCCATCGAATCCTCCCTGTTGTTCTTATTACGCTGCTTCCGTGGCGTGAGGTCAAAATAGCTGCTTAAGCCAAGAGGGGCAAACGCGTGACGACGGCATTCGACCGCGATCAGTTGCTCGCAGCCTTCGACGAGATCGGAAGCGCCGCAATTTCCGCTTCTGCTCACCTGGATATCGCCGTGTTCGGCGGCTCCGCGCTGATGCTCGCAAGTAATTTTCGGTTCTCGACCGAGGACGTGGACATCTCCGAAATCGGCCGGCCGTGGCCGGCCTGGTTATCTGCCGTCGTGGAGAGCATTGCGGCGCGCAACGGCTGGCCACCTGACTGGCTCAATGAAGCCGTGACGTTCCATTTGAGTCCGCTCGCAAACCCGGCACGCGACCTTGTCGTGCTTGGCACGTTCCCGCGCGGATCCGAGCGCGTGGGGCTCACAGTTTTTGTGCCCAGCGCGCGATACATGCTTGCCTTGAAGCTCAAGGCGTTGCGCGTGGCCGAATTCGACAGTGGTTCAAGGGATCTCGCCGATACCGCTGCACTTCTTCGCGTGCTGCAAATTAATCAGCCTGAGGACGCAATCGCTATTCTCGCCGAGTACTTCCCGAACAGCGCCCTGCATGCGGACAAGCAGCGTTTCGTGTTAAAGCGGCTCCTCTCCGAAGAAGGCCCGCTCGATGCGCCCATCTACCCTGGCCGAAGCCTATGACCTGATGATTTCCGGCAAGCCGCCCGAGACAACCCTGTCGGAGTTTCTCGATACTTTCTATCTCGCGCCAACGCCTGAGCTGCGGCTCGCGTGCCTCCAGGACGAACCGCGTCTTGCCGGAGATGCACGGCTCGATGCTCTGGCAGGTGCGGTGGCGGAGTATCTGGCAAAGCAGTATCGGCTGCCCTGCGTCCCCGACTGGGCATTCGAGCCGTGCCGGTATCTCGATCGCGCCTGGCACGCCTCGCGCTTCGCGGATGATGGCATGCGCGAATACCTGACATTCGCGAGTCCCGCCGAATTCCGGTCACGCAATATCTTCACGGAGGAGCGTCCGCTCCGGCGAGCTCGCAGCGGGCTCGCGCGCGGATGATCATCGCAATCGACGGGCCGGCGGCATCCGGGAAAGGCACGCTCGCGAAGCAGCTTGCGGCCCATTATGGGCTGCGTCACCTCGACACCGGCCTCATCTATCGGGCCGTCGCCAAAGCGATGCTCGACCGTTCGCACCGCCTCGATGATGTGGAGCAGGCGGTCAGCGTCGCGCAAGCACTTGATCCGGCGACGTTCGATGCCGTCGAGCTCAAGCGGCATGTTCTAGGCGAGGCGGCCTCGATCGTTTCCTCCATCCCGCAACTGCGCGCGGCCTTACTCGCATTCCAGCGCGAGTTCGGGCGCAGGCCGCCCGGCGCCGTGCTCGATGGCCGTGACATCGGCAGCGTGATCTTTCCCGATGCGGACATAAAGATCTTCGTCACCGCCAGCGCTGAGGTCCGCGCGGGGCGCCGCGCCGCCGAGCTGGAGCGCGCGGGCGAAGGCATGGACCTGACGGAGGTACTCAATGACATCCGCCGTCGCGATGCGCGCGACAGCCGCCGGGCGGCGGCTCCGCTCAAGCCGGCCCCTGATGCGCACTTGCTCGACACGACACATTTGGATATAGACGCCGCATTCCGGGCCGCTGTCGAGATCGTCGACGCCGTCCGAGCAGGCCGGAACTGCGGCTGACCGCGCTTCCGTCGTGGAGGATGAGCCTGCTTCGCCCGCTTCGCTACACGGCGCGCCGGATGTTCAAGCATGGAATCGCTGGGGCGTAAGGCCACGCCGCTCGCAGGCGGGAACGTTATCGCGTTCCTGCCATTGCGGAGGCCGGACCAAGTCCCGAAGAAAGTGCCGCCGAGATAATCAAGTCGCCCTTCACCTCAGGAGTCTTCATGGCCACCCTCACCAGTCCCGCTGCCGCCACCGCTGTCACCGCCCCCGCGCCTTCGCGCGAGGATTTCGCCCAGATGCTCGATGAGTCCTTCAGCCAAGGCGCTCCGCAGGAAGGGACTGTGGTGCAAGGGATCGTGGTCGGCATCGAGAAGGACTTGGCGGTCATCGATGTGGGGGCGAAGACCGAGGGCCGGGTGGCGTTGCGCGAGTTCGCGGGGCCGGGCCGGCAGCCGGAGATCAAGGTCGGCGACACCGTGGAGGTCTATCTCGAGCGGGTGGAGAATGCGCTCGGGGAGGCCGTGCTCTCGCGCGACAAGGCGCGCCGCGAGGAAAGCTGGGGCAAGCTCGAGAAGGCTTTCAACGGCAACGAAAAAGTTCAAGGGGTCATCTTCAATCAGGTCAAGGGCGGCTTCACCGTCGATCTTGACGGCGCGGTCGCGTTCCTGCCGAGAAGCCAGGTCGACATTCGTCCGATCCGCGACGTCACCCCGTTGATGAACCAGCCGCAACCATTCCAGATCCTGAAAATGGACCGCCGCCGCGGCAACATCGTGGTCTCGCGGCGCACAGTGCTGGAAGAGACCCGCGCCGAGCAGCGCCAGGAGCTCGTTCAGAACCTGGAAGAGGGCCAGGTTATCGACGGGGTCGTCAAGAACATCACGGACTATGGAGCATTCGTGGATCTCGGCGGCATCGATGGGCTGCTGCATGTCACCGACATCGCCTGGCGGCGCGTCAATCATCCCAGCGAGGTGCTCAACATCGGTCAGCAGGTCCGGGTGAAGATCGTCAAGATCAATCACGAGACCCACCGCATTTCGCTCGGCATGAAGCAGCTGCAGGACGATCCCTGGCAGGGCATCGAGGCGAAATATCCCGTCGGCGCGCGTTTCACCGGACGGGTCACCAACATCACGGACTACGGCGCATTCGTCGAGCTCGAGCCCGGCATCGAGGGCCTCATCCATGTGTCCGAGATGTCATGGACCAAGAAGAACATGCATCCCGGCAAGATCGTCTCGACGAGCCAGGAGGTCGACGTCCAGGTGCTCGAGGTCGATCCGTTCAAGCGGCGCATCTCGCTCGGCCTGAAGCAGACGCTCGCCAATCCCTGGGAGGTCTTCTCCGAGAAATATCCCAAGGGGAGCGTG
>DASXIG010000408.1:0-2350 GCA_036498105.1 Xanthobacteraceae bacterium
GGTCTGGCGATCTGCGAGACCGGCATTCACGGCCATGGCCTCGCTTCGCTGGAATATCCGCGTTACCGCCATCACGCCATCAAGGCGGACCAGGGCGCTCTGAAAGCCATCGGCGACGAGTTCAGGCCGGGCATGGTGTTCGCGTTCAACATCGATCTGTTCGATCCGAAATGGCGAGGCGGCGAGACCGGCTGCGTGTTCGCCGAGACTGTTCGCATCACCGAGACCGGGGCGTGCCGTATGCACAGCTATCCGACCGATCTGCAGGTGCTCAGCTGAGCTATTGCGTCTGCATGCCTGAGACTTTGATCACCTGCGCCCATTTCTCGATATCCGCGCGCAGATATTTGTCGAACTCCGCGGGGCTCATTCGCAGCGGCACCGCACCCTGTTTGTCCCAGGCTTCCTTCACGTCCGGACGTTCAATGACCTTGTTGATCTCGGAATTGAGCTTGTCGATTACGACCGTCGGAGTGCCGGCGGGCGCCATGATGCCGATCCATATGGTGGACTCATAGCCCGGCACGCCGGCTTCGGCGATGGTGGGAATCTCGGGCAGCACGCTCGAGCGCCTGCTCGCGGAGGTGCCGAGCGCGCGCACCTGCCCGGCCTTGACGTTCTCGGCCATGGTGGTGATCGCATCGAACATCATCTGGACATGGCCGCCGATCACGCTGTTGCGCGCCTCGCCCGATGCCTTGTGGGGAACGTGGATCAGGTTGGTCCCGCTCATCGCTTTGAACAGCTCCGCGGCCATGTGGTAGGGCGTGCCTGTCCCGGAGGACGCATAATTGAGCTCTCCCGGTCGCGCCTTGGCATAGGCGATGAATTCACCGAGATCCTTCGCCGGCACCGAAGGATGAATCACCATGACCAGTTCGGAATAATTGATGCCCGCGACCGGCACAAAATCCCGCATCAGGACAAAAGGCTTGTTGGCGATGAGCGTCTCGTTGGTCGTGTGGGTGTTGGACATGACGAGCAAGGTGTAGCCGTCAGCCGGCGACTTCGCGACCGCATCGCTGCCGATGATCGAGCCGGCTCCCGGACGGTCTTCCACCACGAACGGCTGCTTGAGTGCCTCCGAAAGGTGCTGCGCAACGACGCGCGCATACACGTCGGCGGGACCGCCGGCACCGAACGGCACGACGATCTTCACGGGATGGGAAGGGTAATCCTGCGCGCGCGATCCCCCAGGCCATACGGCTGTGCAAAAAACCAATACTGACAGCGCAACGGCCGTTCGGGCAGCAGTCAGCCTCACTATCATCGTTTCATCCCCACAGCTCATTGGTGGCCAATCGCGCGCCTTGCACCAGGCTCTCGAGCTTCGCCCACATGATGGAAGGGTGGACGCGCCGGTGGAACGGTCCCTGTGCAAACCCGCAGTCGGTGCCCGCGATGATGTTCTCGCGTCCGACGACCAGCGCGAGCCGCGTGATGCGCTCGCACACGAGCTCGGGATGCTCGACGACATTGGTGGCGTGGCTGATGACGCCGGGAACGAGAACCTTGCGTTCCGGCAGCTTGACCTCCTGCCAGACCTTCCATTCGTGCGCATGGCGCGGATTGGCGCCCTCGATGACATAGGCTCCCACCCGGACCGACAAGATCAGATCCACGATGTCCCTGAGCGGAACATCGGTCGTATGCGGGCCCGGCCAGCTGCCCCAGCAAACATGATAGCGCATCCGCTCCGGCGGCAGGCCGGCAATCGCATGATTGAGCACCTCAACGTGTCTCGCCACCCATTTGCGGTATTCCTCCAAGCTCGCCGGCGGCACCATGCGGTCATAGGTGACGGCCGCGCGCGCATCGTCGAGCTGGAGGAGGAAACCTGCCTCAACGATAGTGCGATACTCGGTCCGCATCGCCTCCGCGATCGCGAGCAGGCATTCGTCGTCGGTCCTGTAATATTCGTTCTTGCGGTCGGGAATGACGCTTGCCGGCGCGGCGACCGGAAGGAAGGCTTCCTCGACCTCGACGTCCTTTAGCGCTGCCCTGAGATTCGCGATGTCGCGCTGGAGCGCCGGTTGCCCGGTATAGGCGATCGGCCCCACGCAGACCGAATCGGTCGTGGTGGAGAGTCCCTCGCGCGCATCGAGCTCCTCGTAGAACTCCGAAAATCTCTCCCGATCGGCGCCGCGCGTGAAAGGGTTTGCGTCGGGTTTAAGCGGGCGGCGCTCGAACCCGCTGAGACGCTCGAGCGCGTATTGCGACCAGCTGAACGACTTTCCGAACTCACCGTCGCTGATCATGTCGATGCCGGCTTCGGCCTGCCGGTGAACGACGTCCGCAACCGACTCTGCGAGGCAGCTCTCGTACGCGCGCTGGTCGAACGGGTGGCCGG
>DASXIG010000409.1:0-1640 GCA_036498105.1 Xanthobacteraceae bacterium
CGGAAACCGCGGTGCTCGATTTTCTGCACCGGTAGACCGGTTCGATGAGCCACCCTTGCTGTCATTCCGGGGCGCCGGCAAGTCGGTTTCAGCGACTTGCCGGCGAGCCCGGAATCCATAACCCCAGGCGGCGCAGTTCTATCACGACCCCTGCCGCCGTGTTTCAATCCGAGGGGCCGTGGTTATGGATTCCGGGCTCCGCTCGCTAACGCTCGCGGCCCCGGAATGACGGGGGATACAGGCCGCAGATCGAGGTGATGACGCCATGAGCTACGAGAGCATGCTTGCGGAGACGGTCGCGTTTCGCGGTCACAAGGGCGACGTGGGCGAAGCCTATTACGCCCGCCCGCTCGGCGCAGGTCCCTGGCCCGGCGTGGTGCTGATCCATCACATGCCGGGATGGGACGACTGGATCAAGGAAGCGACCCGCAAGCTCGCGCACCACGGACTGCCGACCATCTCCCCTCACCTCTATTTCCGGGAAGGACCGGGCAGTCCCGACGATGTCGGCGCGCGCGTACGTGCAGCCGGCGGCGTGCCCGACGAGCAGGTCATGGGCGACGTGAAGGGATGCATGGAGCTCCTGCGCGCCCAGCCCTATGCCAACGGGAAGGTCGGCGTGATCGGATTCTGCTCGGGGGGCCGCCACGCCTATCTTGCCGCGTGCACCCTTCCGGATCTCGATGCAGCGGTCGACTGCTGGGGCGGCAATGTGATCGTGGACGACAAGAAGCAGCTCAACGCCAAGCGTCCGGTCGCGCCTATCGAGCTTACCGAGAAGATGCACCCTCCCCTGCTCGGCTTGTTCGGCAACGATGACGAAAACCCCAACCGTGACCAGGTCAACCGCACCGAGGCGGTGCTCAAGAAGCTCGGCAAGAGCTATGAATTCCACCGCTATGATGGCGCCGGCCACGCGTTCTTCAATGCCGCGCGCCTCGCCTATCGTCCCGAGCAGGCGCTCGACGGCTGGAACAAGGTAATTGCCTTCTTCCACAAGCATCTCGCGGCGGCAGCCGCGGCGCGCGCGGCCTAATCCAACGACAACGCAAGGAGACACTCATGTGCTCTTACATCGTCGAGAAAGCCAGGCTTCTGGGCAGCGCCAAAGGCCCGATCGGCTGGATGCGAATCGATACCGCCAACGTCTACTACGATCATCCCTTCCACTCCCCGCTCGATCATGCGCTCGGGATCGACTTCATCAATGAGGCGGAGGGCGGGCGCGAGCGTGTTGCGGTGGAGCTGAGCGCGGATTCGGCGCGCCGGCTGGTGGAGAAGATCCTGGCTGCGCTCGCCAGCGGTGAAGCCGTCCACGGCGGCATGCATCAGCAGGCTCCTAAATACAGCGCCATCGACTAGTCTTGTAGACCGGATGTCGTACGACATCCGGGGAATGGCTTCCCCGGATTGCGCAAGCGCAATCCGGGCTTCGGGCAGTGAGCATGGATGCAATCCTGCGCTACGAAGTGTCAGATCGTATCGCGGAGATCAGCCTCGCGCGGCCGCCGGTCAATGCACTGAATCAGTCCTTGCTCGATCAGCTGCTCGACGCGTTGCGGCGCGCCGCTGCCGACGACAACGTGCGCGCCGTCATCCTGACGAGCGCGGTGCCGCGCCGATTTTGCGCCGGGCTCGAT
>DASXIG010000410.1:0-6730 GCA_036498105.1 Xanthobacteraceae bacterium
GAATAGAAGGCGAAAGCGCGGTCGAGATCGCCCGCATGCAGCTCGTGCCAGCCGACATGCCCGGGGGTGCCTGCCGGAGCGGGGGCGGGCGACTGCTCGCTCGTTCCCTTGAACAGGATGAAGCCTGCGCCATGCGGGTCGGCGGCCACGGCGAAACGGCCGACGCCGGGAATGTCTTCGGGCTCGCGGCGGATGCTGCCGCCAGCCGCCTGCACCCGCTTGGCGTAGGCATCGACATCATTGACACCGATATAGCCCATCCACATCGGAGGGACGCCGGCCTTGCGCGCGTCTTCCGGGATCGGCATCAGCCCGCCGACCATGGTCGGGCCCATGGAGAGGAGCGTATAGGACTTGCCCGGCATGCCGGAGTCTTTCGCGTCCCATCCGATCACCTTGCGATAGAACGACTCGGCGGCCTTGGTGTCCGTCGTCATCACGTCATACCAGACGAATGTGCCGTGAGTATCGGGCATGTTGAGCCTCCTCTTCAGGTTGGAAGTCGAACGCCGTGCGTACCGTGAAGGACAGACGCCGCCACTTCACGTCTCGGCCCTCAAAGACTTTGCGGGCCGGCACCCAAGGTACCGGCCCGCACAAGCTCTATGGAGATCGGATCAAGCAGACGTGAAGGGAGTGGATTGCGAATGGATCAGAGCGCGCTGACGCCGGCCTGCTTGAGCAGATCGGCCATCTTGTTGCGGGCGTAAAACATGCGCGTCTTCACGGTCGCGGCCGGAACTCCGACGATCTGGGCCACCTCGTCCACCGACTTCTCGTGGTAGTACACGAGATCGATGACTTCGCGGTGCGCCGCGGATAGCTGCGTGAGGCACTTCTGGACGATGATGTTGCGGTCCTTGATGCCCATGGCGGTCTCCGGGTTCTCCCCGGTGTCCTGGAGGGTCGCTGCCATCTCGTCATCGAGGTGCTCGTCGGTCCGGCGCCGCAGCGCCGAGAGCGCCTTGTAGCGGGCAATCGCGAGCAGCCAGGTCGAGACCTGCGACTTCGATTCGAAATTCTCCGCCTGCCGCCACACGTCCAGGAACACCTCGCTGACGAGATCTTCGGCCAGCGACTGGTTTCCGGTCATGCGCAGGATGAAGCGGTACACCCGCACATTGTGGCGAGCATAGAGTACCTGCATTGCGCGCTTGTCGCCCTCGGCAATTAGCCCGATCAACGCCTCGTCGGAACTATCCTGGACGGGCGCCCGCAGGCGCGGCGGCGCGATATCGCGCAACACGTATTCGGTTTGCATGACGATCCCCTATCAACGAGCTTTATAGAAAGCTCAGCCCTTGGGTCAGGTAAGTAGCAAACCGCTGTTGCTTGCGTGTTACGTCGCCGGGGAAAAATGGTTTCGTACGGGCCCCAATTGTTTCTTGGCTGTGGCCGCCACGACACAAAAGGTACTATGGTATGGGGTATTGTTTCGTTCCCCGTGACTTTAATGTCTCAGTCCAGCACAGACGCTTCGCCGGATGGGGAAAACAGGTATCCCCCGCCGCGTACGGTCCGGATCACGGAGGGGCGTGCGGGATCGGGCTCGATCTTGCGGCGAATGCGCATAATGCGCAGGTCGATAGCCCGGTCGAAGGCCTCCGCATCGCGGGCTTCCGCGAGTTCCAGCAGGCGGTCGCGGGAGAGGACCCGCTTCGGATTGGCGGCGAAAACCCTGAGCAGGCCGTATTCCGAGGCGGTGAGCGGGTGCTCGTTTCCGCTGTCGTCGCGCAGGGCCTGCGCGTCGTGGTCGAGCCATTTCGTCCCGAATCGCACTTGCGCGGGCTCCGCGGCGCGCGCCGTGGCGGCGGATGCAGCCGGCTTGGCCGGCTGCGGTGCGGGGGTGCTTCGGCGCAGGACCGAGCGGATGCGGGCAAGCAGCTCCCGCAGCTCGCACGGCTTGGCGAGATAGTCGTCCGCGCCGAGCTCGAGCCCGACCACCCGATCGATGGCGCTCGCGGTCGCCGTCAGCATGATGATCGGGATGCCGTTATTCTGCTTGAGATCGCGGATGATCGAGAGCCCGTCCTCCTCCGGCATGTTGAGATCGAGCACGATCAGGTCGGGGACACGTTGTGCAATGGATTGCCGCAGGCTCGCGCCGCCGTCGCACAAGGTCACGCTGAACCCGTGCATGCGCAGATAGTCGCCCACCATGTCGCGTGCGGGCTGCTCGTCGTCGACGATGGCAATGTGCTGGGCGGGATGCTGGCTTTGGCTCATGTCACCGGCAGCTGCATGTTGAACGTGGCGCCCTTTGCGGGGCCCGCGCTTGCCACCGTGACGCGCCCGCCGTGCAGATCGACAATGCGCTTGACGATCGAAAGCCCGAGCCCGGTCGAGGTCTCCCCGGCAGTTGGCTTGGCCGAAAGCCGCTGGAAGCGCCCGAACAGCCGGGAGAGGTCTTCCGGCGAAAGGCCCGCCCCCTGATCCTTGACCTGGATGGAGACATTTTCGGGCTCCTGTGTCACCATTATGTCAATGGCGCCGCCGATCGGGCTGTACTTCACGGCGTTGCTGACCAGATTGTCGATCGCCTCGCGGATCCGGTCGGCATCGACCATCGCCGTGGGGTGGCTCGCGGCCGAAACCCGGATGGTCTGCTCCTTGCGCGCCGCGAGCGGACGGTTCGCCTCCGCAACTTCCTGCACCAGCACCGAGATGTCCACGGGCTCCCGCCGCACCGTGATGTCGAGCGCATCGGCCATGGCGTCGGCGACCAGATCATCGACCATTCCGGTCAGGCGGTTGGCGGCGTCCCGGATATGCGCGATCTGCGCCTGGGCTTCCTGGTCGAGCGCGCCTGCCTTCGCGATCAGCTCTTTGAGGATCTCGGTACGGCCGAGAATTACGCCGAGCGGGTTTTTCAGGTCGTGGGCGACGGTGCCCAGGATCTCGCTCTTGAAACTGTTGGCCTGGCGTAGCCGCGCCCATTGCGCGGCGAGCCGTCGGTTGGCGGTGGTGAGGTCCTGGGTGCGCTCGGCCACGCGCTCTTCCAGGCCGGCATTGGCGCGCTGGAGCTGCTCGTAGAGAATGACGTTGTCGAACGCGATGGAAAATCGGCTGCAGAAAATTTCGACCAGGGCGCGGTCGGTGTCCGAGAGATGGCGTGCCGCCTCGAGCACCACGACGACCTCGCGGCCGCTGAGCGTCTTGATGTAGAGGACCGAGCGTTGCGGCGAAAATTCGTGACGGCGCCGCATGAACGCCTCCTCGACCAGCTGCCGCAGCTCATGATCGAGGATTTCCGATACGCCGGAACCGATCAACCGGCTGTAGCAGCCTGAGCCGGCGAGGACCGAGAAGCCCTCGCCCATGTGCTCCGGCTCCCGCAGCACGAGAATGCCCGCGCAGTCCACGTTGAGCAGCGAGGCGACCTGGGTGAGCACGCCTTCGGCGAGGCGTTGCATGGACCTGAAGTCGAACAAGGCAGAAGCGGCTTCGATGATGATCTCGAGCCCACGGCGCGTCTCCACCATGCGCTGAAGCTGCTGATGGCTGCGGAGCGCTGCGGTCAATGCGGTAAACAGCTTGTCCGCGGTGAGCTCGGTCTTGGCCTTGTAGTCGTTGATGTCGTAATCGACGATCACGCGCCGCTCGGGCGCCTGCCCCGGCTGACCGGTGCGCAGAATGATGCGCACGGTCTCGTTCTTGAGATCATCGCGAATGAATTCGACGAGATCGAGGCCCGCGGTGTCGGTCTCCATGATTACATCGAGCAGCACCACCGCCACCTCGGGATGGCTGCGCATGAGCTGGCGGCCATCGGCGGCGGAATAGGCGGACAGGATTTCGAGGCCTTGCCCATTCAGCCGATAGTCCGAGAGCGCAAACCGGGTGCCGTCGTGCACCGCGTGATCATCGTCGATGATCGCGATCTTCCAGCGCCTGGCTTGCTCCTCCGGCGGCGGCTGCGCCCCGGCGTCGTCGATCAGCTCGACAAGATCGTCGTCAGCCATGCGCGTTGTCCATGATTGCGCTTAGTGCCGCTGGCGATTCGCCAGGCGCGACGCGTGGAATTGTGATGCGAAAACGTGTGCCCCAGCCGAGGCGCGACTCGAACGCCAGCCGGCCTCCCAGCTGCTGGGTCACCAGATTGAAGATGATGTGAAGCCCGAGCCCGGTGCCGCCCTCGTTGCGCCGCGTCGTGAAGAACGGATCGAAGGCCTGGCGCTGAACCCCCTCGCTCATACCGATGCCGTCGTCGGAAACGAAGATGTCGATCTCCTCGCCCGGCTGCGCGCGGGAGTGCCGTGCCTCTACCGTGATGCTGCCGGTGCGACCGTCAGGGAAGGCATGGATCACGCTGTTGAGGAACAGGTTGGTCAGAACCTGGCCGTAGGAGCCGGGATAGCTGTCCATGATGATTCCCGACGCTATGTCCACGGTGAGCGCGATCTGCGATTTCTTCAGCACCGGCCGCAGGCTGGCCACGATATGGTCGGTCGATTCGCGAAGGTCGAACTCCCTGCGCTCCGCATGGCTGCGGTCGACCGCAACCTGCTTGAATGATTGAACGAGCTCGCCGGCGCGCTGCAGGTTGGTCACGAGCTGGGTCGCGGCATCGCGGCCCGTCTCCAGGAACTCATCCAGCCGCGACCGGCGCAACGGGCCGGCTGCGACTTCCCTGCTGAAATCTTCGCATCGGCGCGCGAAGCTCGAAGCGACGGTCAGGCTGATGCCGATCGGATTGTTCACCTCGTGCGCAACGCCGGCGACGAGCCCTCCCAGGGCAGCGAGCTTTTCGGCCGCGATGAGGTTCTGCTGCGCCTCGCGCAGGTCCTCGAGCGTTGTTTCGGCGTGCTCCTTCGCCGCGCGCAATTCGCTCTCCGCCTTGCGCTTGGCGATGGCATTGTCCCGGAACACCTCGACGGCGCGCGCCATGTCGCCGATCTCATCGCGCGCCTGCGTGCCCTCGATCGGTCTCTCGTATTTCTCCGATACGACCGCGTGCATGGCATCGGTGATGTCCTTGAGCGGCAGAATGATGCTGCGCGCGATCGCGACCCCGGCGATCACGATGAGGGTGAGGAAGACGAGGGCGACCAGCACCACGTTCTGATAGAGGTTGGCCAGGGTATGATCGAAGCTGCCTTGCGCCTGCATTTCCCGGCGCCCCATTTGCGCGGAAAGCCTGCTGATTACCGCGATCATGGCGGCCTGATTGTCGTCGATCGCGGTTCTCAGAAGATTAGCGCGGGTGGCGAAATGCTCGCCCAGGTTCCTCAAGCCCTCGCGGAACGCGCTCGCGCCCTGCTCCAGCGCCTTGAGCGCATCGCTCTGGAGACTGTTCTCCGCGAGGTCGAGCATGACCGGGATCGTCTGCTCCACCGTCGCAATGCTCTCGCGCGCGTCGTCGGCCGGCTCGGCCGCAGGCGAGAGGTAAAACGCGTTGGCCGCCAGCAGGCCCTGGGTGAAGGAATCTCGTGATTTCGCCAGCGAAGGAAGCAGCAGCGAATCGCGGCTGCCGATCGACGACTCGAGAATCGAGTATAGTCCGATCACGTCGCGTGCCGGCTTGAGCACTTCGTTGTCATAAGTCTGCGAGATCGTTGTCTGCAGCGTGCGCAGCTCGCCGAACCCCTGCAGGAACCTTTCCGTGAGCGCGCGCAACTCGTTGACCGAGCCGGAGAGAACGGGATCGACCGCGCCGCGGTTGCGCAACGTGCTGAGGAGATCGCCGTGCAGCTCCAGCACTTCCGCCAGCACCTGATCGTTCTGCGCGACGATGTAGCGATGGATGAGGCTCTGCAGCCGGCTTGCCTCGCTGCTGAGCTGGACCAGAAGGCGATCGGATTCCCGTACTCTTCTTACCTCGTCCCAGGCTTTGCTGAGCACGTTGCCGCCGTTCCAGATGAGCACCGCCAGAATGACCGCAACGGTGACGTTGAGCGCGGCGATCGCGAACAGCCGCCACCGTATCGGCAGCACCCGCAGCAGCGTCTGGGTAGCGAGATCGACCGTGCGCCGCGGCCCCGACAGCGTGGACAGCTCGTCCTTGAGTGCGATCAGATCCAAGCTCATTGCAGCTGGCTCATTGAACTTGGCGAATCCGCTCGATTAATTGCCGCGCCTCGTCGTCCAGCATCCCCTTGGAATAGATCGCGGTCATCGCAGCCTCGAACGGCTTGCGATCGATATCCGTGACGATGACGTTGCCGGCGGCGCTCGCCTGCTGGCGCGAGCGCTCCTCCAGCGTGGACCAGATCTCGCGCATGTAGACGTTCGACCTCTCGGCCGAATCGCGAAAGATCTCCTTGTCCTCGCTCGAGAGGGTCTCCCATGCGCGCGGCGACATAACGAGCACTTCCGGGCCCATCGCGTGCTCGGTGAGCGTATAGTAGGGAGCAAGTTTATAATGATTGGTTGTCACGTAAGAGGGCCAGTTGTTCTCCGCTCCGTCGATCAGCCTGGTCGAGAGCCCGGTGAGCACTTGGCCGTACGGAAGCGCCACCGGCTCGGCCCCCAAGGCCTTGATCATTGCCACCATGACATCGGACTGTTGCACCCGAATTCGCAGCCCCTTGAGATCCTCGAGCGAACGCACCGGCCGCGCGCTGTTGTAGATCGACCTTGCCCCGGAGTCATAGAACGTCAGCCCGACAAAACCATGGCGCTCGAATCCTGCCAGGATTTCCCTCCCGATGCCCTGGTCGAGCACGTGATGGACATGCTCCCGCGAGCGGAACAGGAACGGGAGCGACAAGGTGTTGGCGGCCGGCACGAT
>DASXIG010000411.1:0-3155 GCA_036498105.1 Xanthobacteraceae bacterium
CCTTTGCCTTTGTGTTTCCCAAGTCTCGGGTTAGGCCTGCTGCCCTGACCTGACCGGTGGGAGCGTAATACCATCGGCAGGCGGAAGGCTTGGGGAAGCCTGTCGGGGGAGTGCAGCATTGTATTTCCAGCATGGGTTGCGCGCGTCTTTGACGTTTGCGGCGATTGCCGCTGCCGTTGCGCTGGCCGCTTGCAACAGCGAGGGCCCAGTGGCGGTCAATGGACGCCACATGCAGCCGCTCTCGGACCGCATGGTTGCCGATCTCGAAAGCCGGAACATGGCTAAGGAATCGCCAATCCTGGTCCGGATATTCAAGGAAGAATCCGAGCTGGAAGTCTGGAAGGTCGACAAGACTGGCCGCTTCGCGCTGCTGCGAACGTATCCCATCTGCCGCTGGTCGGGCGACCTGGGGCCGAAGTTTCAGCAGGGCGATCGGCAGGCGCCGGAGGGCTTCTACCCCATCACCCCCGGCCTGATGAACCCGAATTCGAACTACTACCTCGCGATCAATACGGGATTCCCCAATGCCTACGATCAGGCCAACGGACGGACCGGCCAATTCCTGATGATCCATGGCGATTGCGCCTCGGTCGGCTGCTACGCCATGACCGACGAGCAGATCGCGGAGATTTACGCGCTCGCGCGCGAAGCCTTCTTCGGCGGGCAGAAGGCATTCCAGGTGCAGGCCTACCCGTTCCGGATGACGCCGCTCAACATGGCCCGCCACCGCAATTCCCCGCACATGGCGTTCTGGAGAACGCTCAAGCAGGGCTACGACTATTTCGAGCTGACGCGGCTCGAGCCAAAGGTGGATGTGTGCGATAAGCAGTACGTGTTCAACGCGCAGTCCTCGGGCAAATTCAGCCCGGCCGACCGCTGCCCCGCCTATAGCGTGCCGCAGGAGATCGCGTCCGCGGTGCGCAAGAAGGAGCGGAGCGACGACGCCCAGACCGCGCAGCTCGTGGCCCGGGGCGTGGCAACCGTCGCAGCCTCCCGGGGCGGCGAAGGCGGGATGAATGCTACCTTCCTTGCCGCCGTGCGATCGCACGCGCCGGGCGCTGACATTCGCACCGCCTCCGGCACGATTCCGGCGCGTGTCCACCCGCCATCCGAACAGCCTTCGGGATACGCCACCGCAAGCGTCTTCAGTTTCGCTTCGCCCGCGCCCAAACCCGCCCAGGTGCAAGTGGCTTCCGCAGCGCCGAGTTCGGGAGGGCTGCTCAGCAGCGTGTTCGGCGCCAAGCGCGACAGCCAGAACGCGGAAGCGCGCGGAGCAGCCGCGCAACCCAAGCCCCAACCGGCCACGACGGCTGCCAAGCCTGCGCAAGTGGCAGCCGCAGATAAGACCGCCTCGAAGGGAGAAACCAAGGCAGCCGAGAGCAAAAAGGTTGCTGCCGCGAAACCACAGGATTCATCCGCACAGAAAACGGCGAGCGCCGAATCCGAAGCACGGCCCGCGAGCACGACGGGCGTTCTCAGCGGAGCGGCGCCGACCGTGCCCGCCGGCAGCTTCGACAATCGGTTCGGCTTCTCGCGTTAGGTAGCCGGCGCGACGCGGCGCATTAAGCTCGCTTTCCCCGCGCTAATCTGATCCTCGTCATCGCCTCAGACCGGCTGCTTTGGCGACGCGCACCCATTTCGCCACATCATCGTCGATGAAGGCTGCGAATTCCTCCGGGCCGGTCGGGGCCATGTCGAACCCCTGCAGCTTCATGGCGGCAACGACCTCGGGCCATTGCGCCGCCTCATTCGAGGCGGCGGCAAGACGTTCGATGAAATCGCGCGCGGTGCCGGCGGGCGCGAGCAACCCAAACCACCCCGATGTATCGAAGCCGGGAAGGGCGGACTCGGAGATGGTCGGGAGGTCGGGTGCCGCGCTCGGGCGCCGCAACCCGGTCGAGGCGAGCGCCACGAGCTTGCCCTCGGCAACGAATTGCAGGACGGTCGATGCCGGCGAGAACATCACCTGCAGCCGCCCGGCCAAGAGATCCGTGGCGGCCTGTGCCGTCCCGGCATAAGGCACGTGCACGAGCTTCGTCTCCGCCATGATGTTGAACAGCTCACCCGTGACATGGGAGAGGGCGCCCACTCCCGCCGAGCCGAATGACAGCTGGTCCGGTTCGTCGCGCGCGAGCCTGATCAACTCCGGGACGGTCCGCACGCCCAACGAGGGATGTACCACCAGGATGTTCGGAAGCGTGGCGAACAGCGCGATGGGCGCGAAGTCCTTGGGAAAATCGTACGTGAGGTTTGAGGTCACGGCGGCGTTTATGGGGTTCGCGGCAGTTCCCTGCAGGAGCGTGTAACCGTCATTGGGCGCGTGGGCCACGAAATTCGTCGCGATATTGCTCGCGGCGCCGGTGCGATTCTCGACGATGAATTGCTGGCCGAGAAGCTTGCTCATCGCCGGCGCGAGGATGCGCGCTGCGATATCGCCCGATGCGCCCGCGGCAAAGCCCATGATGATGCGCACCGGTCGAGCCGGATAGACTTCGGCGCGCGCCCATTGCGGGATGGCGGCCAGGGCGGCAACGGCTGCTGGAAGATGCAAAAATCGCCGGCGCGGAATTTTCATGGTGTTATCCGCGCCGTCTCCGCATCCGGTGCAGCGCGACAGAGAGTGCCGCAATCTATCACGAGCTTCGGAAGCGGGGCACTACGGCGGATCAGCGCAGCGCGATCCGCCGAAGCCCTACTGCAGGCTCAACGCGATGAACCGCAGCTCGCCATCGGCACCGGCGACCAACAGCAGCGCCGATTTGCGGCCGTCCTTCTTGAGCTTATCGACCTTGGCCTGGAAGTCGTCGGTGCTCGCGACTGCTTCCTGCGCGATCTCGACAATGACATCGCCTGGGGACAAACGTTTCTCTGACGCGACCGAGCCGCTGTCGATGCCGGTGATCACCACGCCATTGACGGTGTCCTTGATCTTGTAGCGATTGCGCAGATCACCCGACATGTCGGCGAGCTCAAGCCCGAGCGTCTTTTTGACCACGGGCTTCTCGAGGACACCCCCATTCTTCGGGTCGGCCGCCGCTACTTTCTCCCCGTCCTCCAGCCGACCGAGCGTAACTGATTTGGTCTCCTCGCGGCCCTTGCGGATGACGACCACGGGTGTTTGCTTGCCGACCGGCGTGTCCGCGACGACGCGCGGC
>DASXIG010000412.1:0-2483 GCA_036498105.1 Xanthobacteraceae bacterium
ACCCGCGTCTGAGCGCGTCCAACCCGAGCACGTTCTCGACATGGCCGGGCAGCAACAGCATTTTCACCATGTAGAGAACGAGCAGCGCGCGCATGCCATAGTAGGAGAAGCGCTCCCACATCTCGGTTGCGAACAGATAGGTCAGCCCGCGCGGGTGGCCGAAAAGGTCCTCCGTGCCGGCCCCAGCGCGCTCGCTCACCTCGACGGTGCTCTTCATGTGACAAGGCCCACAGTTGACTGGGGGCATGGCGATGTAGGGGCGGGTTTGAAACCCGCCCCTACCGTCATTCGACACGCCATGGTGGGCATCGATGTGGCCACCTGCGCCCGACCTGCTTAACCATTAAACCGCGGCAAAGTGCAACAAGCCTGCCGGTCGCGGAGCTCGCCTTTCATTGATAGGTTGGCACTTCGATCTGCACAGCATGCCGTAATCCCGACGCGGAGAAACGCCCTATGGCCAGTCCCAAACGCATTAATTTGGCGGTTGTGTGTGCGATGGCCGCAGGCCTGGCGAACCTGCCGGCGCATGCGCAGGAAGCCGCGATCGATTACCCCAATCGGCCGATCCGCATGGTCGTGGGCTTTGCCGCGGGCGGGGGGAATGACCTTTTCGCGCGCCTCGTGGGGCAGAAGCTTTCCGAGAATATCGGACAGCCCGTGGTCATCGAGAACAAGCCGGGTGCCGGCGGGAGACTGGCGGTCGAGTACGCGGCGGCTCAGCCTGCCGATGGCTACACGCTGGTCATCGGCGCCACTGGCCAGATGGCGATCGCGTCGGCGATCTATCCCAGGCTGCCGTACCACCCGACCAGGACCTTTATCCCTCTGACCATGATCGCTTCATTCCCGCTGATCCTGGCGGGCCCCGTGGACGACAAGATCAAATCCGTCAACGATCTGGTTGCGTGGGGGAAGGCCAATCCGGACAAGTCGAACTATGCAACGTCTTCCCCAGCTTTCACCATCACCACGGAGCTGTTCAAGCTCAAGACCGGCATGCCTGCCCAACCGATTCCATACAAGAGCAGCAACGAGATGATGCTCAGCATTGCCGGCGGGCAGACCCTGTTCGCGATTGCCGACGGCCCGCCGACCGTTCCCTTGGCGCTCGGCGGCAAGATCCGCGCCCTTGCGGTGACCGGAGCGGAGCGTTCCTCCGAGCTGCCGGATGTGCCGAGCATGGCCGAGGTGGGACTCCCGGATGTCAACATCGAGCTGTGGAGCGGGGGCTTCGTGCTCGTGGGTACGCCCCCGGCGATCACGAAGAAGCTCGAAGCCGAGTTGCGGCGCGCCGTCTCCGATGCCGGCGTGCGCGAGAAGCTCAAGGCGATGGCGGTTCATCCCGGCGGCGGTCCCGGCGACCAGTTCCGCCAAAGGGTCGACACGGATATCAGATCCTTCACCGAGATCGTGAAGGTGGCCAATCTGAAGTTCGAGGAATAGAATAACGAAGGTAGCCAGCAGTGGCGCCCGCTTGCGCCGCTCGTCGCTTACACGTCCACCATTTCCTCGTCGGCGAACTCCGCGCGCTCCTGGATGAAGGCAAAGCGAGCCTCCGGCTTGTTGCCCATCAGCTGCTCGACGGAGTTGTCGGTCTTCTTGCGGTCATCCTCGACGACCACGACGCGGAGCAGCGTGCGCTTCTTCGGGTCCATGGTGGTCTCCTTGAGCTGAGTGGAGAGCATCTCGCCCAGCCCCTTGAAGCGGCTGATCTCGACCTTGGCGTTGGCATGGAATTCCTTCTTGATCAGCTCCTGCCTGTGCTTCTCGTCGCGCGCATAGAAGATCTTGCCGCCATGGCTGAGCCGGTAGAGCGGCGGAACCGCGAGGTAGAGATGACCCTCGTCGATCAGCTTGGGCATCTGGCGATAGAAGAACGTGATCAGCAGCGAGGCGATGTGGGCGCCATCCACATCGGCGTCCGTCATGATGATCACCTTCTCATAGCGCAAGTCGGACTCGCGATAGTGCGCGCCGGTTCCCGAGCCGAGCGCCTGCACCAGATCGGAAAGCTGCTGGTTCTGGGCAAGCTTGTCCTTGCCGGCGGAAGCGACGTTGAGGATCTTGCCCCGCAGCGGCAGGATGGCCTGCGAGGCGCGGTCGCGCGCCTGCTTGGCGGAACCGCCAGCGGAGTCCCCTTCGACAATGAAGATTTCGGACCCCTGGGCCGCCGTATTCGTGCAGTCGGCGAGCTTGCCGGGAAGGCGCAGCTTGCGCACGGCGGTCTTGCGCGCAATCTCCTTTTCCTGGCGCCGGCGAATGCGCTCCTCAGCCCGCTCGACGACAAAGTCGAGCAGCTTGTTCGCTTGGACGTGGTTGGCGGCGAGCCAATGATCGAAAGGGTCCTTGATCGCGTTTTCCACGATGCGGCTTGCTTCCGCGGTCGCGAGACGATCCTTGGTCTGGCCCTGAAATTCCGGCTCGCGAATGAATACCGACACCATGCAGGCAGCGCCGTTCATGACATCGTCCCCGGTCGC
>DASXIG010000413.1:0-4772 GCA_036498105.1 Xanthobacteraceae bacterium
CCCCACCCCCCACCACGGCCCATGGCGCCCTCCTGGCGCACATCACGGGCGGGCATCTCGACACGGCTGGCTCGGTGGCGGAGGGTGCGCGCTCCTACCAGCCGATGAACATCAATTTCGGGCTGTTCCCTCCGCCTGCCGGGCCAGTGAAGGGCGAGCATGGCGAGCGCCTGCGCGGTTCCCAGAAGACGCTCGCGAGGAAACGCGCACTGAGCAGGCGCGCGCTTGCGGACCTCGAGCGCTGGATGAGCGGCGGTTTTGCCGTCGCGGCGGAATGATCCCACCGTCACCGCGCGAGCTCGCCGGCCGCTGGCAGCAGGGTATGGTGCTCAAGCGCGATGCGCTGTCGACGGTGGAGCGTGGCAATTTCATTACAGCAGCAGGCGAGATGCCAGCCGTGCTGCGCCGGATCGACGAAGTGCCATGGTGGAGCTTTGCGCTGGCGCGCCATCTCTTCGCGCGCGAGCGCGAAGGACTTGCCGCTGCGGAAAAGCTGGGCGTCGCGCCGACTCTCCTCTTCGGCGGGCGCAGAGCCCTGGTGCGCGGCTGGATCGATGGCTTGCCCCTTCACCTTGCCAAGCCCCACGGCGATGAACCGTTCTTCCGCTCCGCCAAGTCTGCATTGCGCCGGCTCCATCGCGCAGGCGTCTGCCACAACGACCTCGCAAAGGAGCAGAACTGGCTGCGGGGCAGCGACGGGCAAGCCTATCTGACCGATTTTCAGCTCTCCGCTCGTTTCTCGCGCCGCACATGGCTGTTCCGCGTCGCCGCCTACGAAGATCTGCGGCACCTGCTCAAGCACAAGCGGCGCTATGCGCCTGAGGCGATCACGCGCGCCGAGCGCCGCGTACTTGCTCGAAAGAGTGTGCTGACCCGCATTTGGATGGCGACGGGCAAGAAGGTCTACTATGCCATCACGCGCGGCCTTCTTCGATTCGCCGACCGCGAAGGCGGCGGTCCCCGCCTCGTGCGCGATGCACCACTCATCACTGCGCGGCTCAAAACCCATCCGCAAGTGCGCGAGACCGTCGTCCTGGCCTATCCCGACCGCCGGGCTGGAACCGGTCTCTACGCTTTTGTGGAAGCTGCGCCGGAGCTGAGAGAGGGCAGCCTGCGCGAGTTCATGACGGGCATTGCCCCCAAACCGCCAGAGCATCTGCAACTCGTTGAGGAGTTGCCCCGCAGCCCCTCGGGCGAGGTCCGCAGCGAAATCCTCCAGCTCGTCGCTTTGAATCAAGTGGATCTGATCGAGGGCTTGCGCTTGAGCGAGCGGGAACGCGGCCTGGTGGCCCGGATCGTCGCCGGCCGTCGCAATCTGCGCGACCGCTTCTCGTTCTAGCCCTCGAATATCCGTTCCGGCCGGCGCGCTGCTCGCCAAATGAGCCACTGCCGACGCCAGGGCGGTACGATAATCGGGGCGAACGGCTGGTACTCCTTCCGCTCCATACGCGCGAGCGTTGGTCCTGCAAGTGCGACCGGCAAGAACGCGGGCAACGCCGCCGCTGGTGCCCTCCCTACCAATTGGCGCGCTTGACGCAGGTGATGGCGCGCAATGGAACGCAATTCGCCAAGGGCGGCGCGCAGTGCAGGCGATGCACGCTTTTCGGCGATATGCTCGCGACCGACCCCATGCCGGTTCAAAAGATCAAGGGGAAGGTAAAGTTGTCCGCGCCCCGAATGAACAGGAAATGCCGCAAGCAGGCCCGTAATGGCTTGAGCGATACCGGTATGGTGAGCGAGCTCTTCGGTCTCGGAGCCAGGTCTGCCGAGCACGATCTGTGTTGCTGATTTGATGAGGTTGGTCGTCACCGCATCGGCATAGGCCTCGAAATCTGCGAGCGTGGACATCGGCTCATCGTAAAGGTCAAACCGGTGAGCATCGATGAGAGCTGCCAGCCGCGCCGTGTCCAACCCGTACTGCGCGATGGCTGCAAGCAAAGCCGCCGCGACCGGATTGCCCTCCACCTCTCCGCGTGCCTGCCCGGCAAGGATATCGGCCCACCATTGCAGCCGGATTTCTCCCGCGAGTCCGAGCGCCGCCTCCCGGACGCGGGCGACTTCGAGATTGAACGCGTAAAGCGCAAACAAAGCCGCGCGTTGCTGCGCCGGCGCGAACAGAGCGGAAAGAAAGCGATCCCTGTCGCGCGCACGAACCTGCGCCTCGCAGTACGCAAATGCATCCTGCATCTGCAAAGCCGGGGGCTAGACTAATAGACCAAGACTAGACCCGCACCTGCTCCTTCGACTTTCTTTCTTCTGTCTCGAGCCGGCCCGTCCCCACGCCGAGATAAATCAGGATCGGCGCCGCAATAAACACCGACGTATAGGTGCCGACCAGCACGACGCCGAAAATCATGGTCGCGACGAAGCTGTGAATGGCGTGGCCGCCAAAGAGCAACAGCGCCAGCAGCGCTAGGGTTACGGTGACGTGGGTGATGATGGAGCGCGAGAGCGTCGAATTGACCGAAATGTTGAGCAGCTCCGGCATGGATATACGCTTGTAGCGCCGCAGCATCTCCCGGATACGGTCATAGATCACCACCGTGTCGTTGAGCGAATAGCCCAGGATGGTGAGCAGCGCCGCTATGCTGGAAAGATCGAAGTCGATCTGGGTGAGCGACATGTATCCGATAGTCAGCACCAGGTCGTGGACATTGGCGGTCATCGCACCCAGCGCGAATTGCCACTCGAACCGGAACCAGAGGTAGATCAGGATCGCGAAGATTGCGAGCATGAGACCGATCGTGCTGTAGGCCAGCAGCTCCTTGGATACGCGGGGGCCGACGACCTCCTCACGCCGGATATCGACGTCGTTCCCTAATGCCTGTCTGACCTTCGCAAGCGCAGCCTGCTGGGCTTCTTCGCCGCCGGGTTGCTGCGCCACGCGTATCAGCACATTCTCCGGCCCGCCAAATTGCTGCAGCTGGACGTCACCGAGCCCCAAGCCGCCAAGGGTGCTGCGCATCTTGGCGAGATCAGCCGGGCCGGATTTCGACTGCACCTCAATGAGGGTGCCGCCGATGAAGTCGATCCCAAAATTGAGGCCGTGGAAGAAGAACAGCAGAATCGCCAAGATCGAGAGCAACGCCGAAGCCGGAAAGCTGATGCGCCGGAAGCGCATGAAATCGAACTTCGTGTCGTCCGGCACGATCCGCACAAGCGGGATGGAAGGATGCAGTCGCACCTGGATAAGCCTACGAGATCGCCAGCTGGCGCGGACGCGACCATCTGACCCACCAGGCCACGATCAGCCGCGTCAATGTGAAGGCGGTGAATACGGTCGTAACAATGCCGATTCCGAGCGTCACTGCGAAGCCCCGCACCGGTCCGGTGCCGATGAAGAACAGCACCGCGGCGGCAATGAATGTCGTGATGTTGGAGTCGAGAATCGTCGCCAGCGCTCGGGTGAAGCCCGCATCGATTGCACTGATCGGAGTGCGGCCGCTGCGCACCTCCTCGCGGATGCGCTCGTAGATCAAGACGTTGCTGTCAACCGCAATGCCTATCGTAAGCACGATGCCGATGATGCCGGGCAATGTGAGCGTCGCATTGAGCAGCGAAAGGATGCCGAAGATCATGCCCACATTGATCGCGACGGCGATGCTCGCGAACACGCCGAAAATCCCGTAGGTCACGACCATGAACACGACCACGAGAGCGGCCCCGAAATAGGAAGCCATCTTGCCCTTCTCGATGGAGTCCTGGCCCAAGCCGGCGCCGACGACGCGCTGCTCTATGACGGTGAGCTTTGCAGGCAGTGCGCCTGCTCTGAGCAGAATCGCCAGATTGTTTGCGGACTCGACCGTAAAGCTGCCGGAGATTTGTCCGCTGCCGCCCAGGATGGGCTCGCGGATCACCGGCGCGGAAATCACCTCGTCATCGAGCACGATCGCAAATGGGCGACCGACATTCTCCTGCGTGACCTGCGCAAATTTGCGCGCCCCGGAAGTGTTGAACTTGAACGAGACGATAGGCTCGCCGCTCCGTTGATCGAATCCAGGTTGGGCGTCAGTGAGCTCCTCGCCGGAAACAATCGTCCGCTTTTCCAGCAGATAAGGCTGGCGGTTCTCGGCTTTGGATCCATAAACGATCTCCGAATCTGGCGGCGGCCGGCCCTGCAAGGCCTGCTCCGGAGACATCGAGGTGTCGACCAGTCGAAACGTGAGCTTTGCGGTGGTCCCGATCACCTTGATGAGCTCCTCGGGGTTTCCCAACCCCGGCACCTGCACAAGGACACGATCGGCACCCTGGCGCTGGATGGAGGGCTCCACCAATCCCAGGGCGTTGACCCGCCGCCCGATGATCTCAACGGATTGATCTACGACCTGCCGAGTTCGTTCGAGGAGCGCGGGCTCGGTCACGGTAAGACGGATCACCCCACCACCGGCATTCGTGATATCCACCGAGCGCTGCCCCGCGCTTCCGATAAACCCGCCGAGCGGCTGCGACAGTTCTCGCAATTTTGTGAGAGCTTGCTGCACGTCAGTCTCACGGACCACCACCTCGACGGAATTGCCGCGGATGACCGGAGCGCGCGCGAGGCTTATGCGAGCTTCGCGCAGCAGCTTGCGCACGTCGTCTTGCAGCCCCTGCAGCTTTTGCCGCCGGACGTCATTGGCGTCAACCTGAAGCAGGATGTGGGAGCCGCCCTGGAGATCGAGACCCAGAACGATGTGGCGTTGCGCCCATGCGGGCCAGCGCTGGATGGTCTTTTCCGGGAAGAAATTGGGCACGGCCAAAAGGCAGCAGATCGCTGCGGTGAGCAGAATCGC
>DASXIG010000414.1:0-2366 GCA_036498105.1 Xanthobacteraceae bacterium
TGGGCCGACCGTGCTGAAATAAGACCCGCCCTTCACAACCGCATGAGGGACGTCGAGAGAAAGCTCGACCTCCCGCCGCTCAAGCCCGAGTTGCGCCATTTCGTGGACTGGGTCGCCGGCTACACCCTCGCGCCGCGCGGGATGGTGCTGCGGATGGCGCTGCGGATGGGCGAGCATCTCGGCCAGGCGCGCGAGCACGTGGGTGTGCGGCTCGCGGGGCCGGCGCCGGAGCGGATGACTCCCACGCGTGCTCGCGTGCTCGCTTTCCTCGCTGACGGCCTTGCGCGCGCCAAAAGCGACGTGGTGCACGCCACGGGAGTCTCGCCCGGGGTGATCGACGGACTGGTGGACGAAGGCACGCTGGAAAGCCTGCCGATCGCTCCGGAGCCGATAGCAGGGATGCCCGATCCGGATTTTTGCCGCCCGGACTTTGCTCCGGCACAGCTCCTGGCGGCAAAGGAGCTGCGCGCGAGCGTTGCCGGAGGCGGCTACGGCGTCACGCTGCTCGACGGTGTCACGGGATCGGGTAAGACCGAGCTCTACTTCGAGGCCGTGGCCGAAACCGTGCGGGCTCGCCGCCAGACCCTCGTGCTGCTGCCGGAGATCGCCCTGACCACGCAATTGCTCGACCGTTTTGCGGCCCGCTTCGGCGTGCGCCCGGCCGAATGGCATTCCGCGCTGGCACCCCGCCGGCGCGCGCGGACGTGGCGGGCAGTCGCCGATGGCGAAGCGAGCGTGATCGTCGGGGCTCGTTCGGCGCTGTTTTTACCCTACGCGGATCTTGGCCTCATCGTCGTCGATGAGGAGCACGATCCCGCCTACAAGCAGGAGGACGGTCCGCGTTACCATGCGCGCGACATGGCGGTGGTGCGCGCGCGGGAAGCTCAGATCCCGATCGTGCTCGTCTCGGCAACGCCGTCGGTGGAAACGGAAGTCAATGCCCGGCGCGGCCGTTATCAGCGGCTGCATCTGCCCGAGCGCTTTGGAGGCCAGCATCTTCCCGGAATGGAAACGATTGATCTGCGAGTCGAAGGGCCGGCGCGCGGACGTTTCATCGCGCCGCGCCTGGCAGAAGCGGTACAGGCAAGACTGGAGAACAACGAGCAGGCGCTCCTCTTTCTCAATCGAAGAGGATATGCGCCGCTGACCCTTTGCCGAAACTGCGGCTTTCGCCTGGGTTGCCCGAACTGCGCCGCCTGGCTGGTCGATCACCGCTTCAGGCGCCGGCTGGTGTGTCACCATTGCGGGTTTTCGACGCCTCCGCCGGCGCGATGTCCAGGATGTCAGGCGAGCGACTCGTTCGTCGCGGTCGGCCCCGGAGTCGAGCGCCTGCAGCAGGAGGCTGCGGAGCTGTTTCCAGGGAGCCGCATCCTCGTGCTATCGAGCGATCTGGTCGAGTCGGTGGAGCGGCTGCGCGAGGAACTGAACGAGGTCGCCGACGGGCGCTTCGACATCATCATCGGAACGCAACTCGTCGCCAAGGGGCACCACTTTCCCAAGCTCAACCTGGTCGGCGTCATTGACGCGGATCTCGGGCTGGCGAATGGCGATCCGCGCGCTGCCGAGCGCACGTTTCAGCTCCTGTTTCAGGTCGTGGGTCGGGCGGGGCGCGAGGAGGGCCGGGGAATCGGCTTCTTGCAGACCTACCAGCCCGAGCATCCCGTCATCCGTGCGCTGCTGGCAGGCGATCGCGAGGCATTCTATGCAAACGAGATCGAGTTGCGGGAAAGAACGCATTATCCGCCGTTCGGGCGGCTCGCGAGCCTGCTGATCTCGGCGAAACAGCGGAGTGACGCGGAGGGCTATGGCCGCCGTCTGGTTGCGAGCGCTCCGAGCTCGCAGGAGGTGCGCATTCTTGGACCCGCTGAGGCGCCGCTGGCGGTCGTGCGCGGCCGGCATCGCTTTCGCCTGCTGGTGAAATCGCCCCGCGGTTTTGATCTCTCCGCGTATTTGCGGCGCTGGCTTGCCGCAGCCCCAAAGCGAGAGGGCAATCTCAAGCTGGAAGTGGACGTCGATCCGCAGAGCTTTTTGTAACGGGCTGCGGACATGCGTGCAGGGGTACCCACGAGGTTGCGCCACCGGGGGCGCTGTGTTACGCAACCGCGCGATTTTCGTGGCCTGCAAGGGCGTCCCGTCGCTTGCCGCGAGGCCGCAAGTCCCATCTGATTTCAAGGGCTTGGCGCCCGTCCGCGACGGTGCCTCCGCCTGCGGAAACCAGCGAACGGCACTGAAGTGGCAGGCGAACACACACACTTGTCCGGCATGGCGGGCCGATACGCAACCGCGCTGTTCGAGCTTGCGCTCGAGCGCAATGAGATGGACTCCGTCAAGGCGGATCTCGATCGGTTCGATGCACTTGCCGCGGG
>DASXIG010000415.1:0-3242 GCA_036498105.1 Xanthobacteraceae bacterium
TCACGGTCGACGAAGGCACATTGCCCGCCCAGCAGGATGCCGCCATCGGCTTTTTCGGCGGCGCGAATTGGGCTCCCAATCTCGACAACCCGCAGAACAAGGCGTTCGTCTCTGCATACGAAAAAGAGTTCGGGGCAGTCCCCGCGACCTACGCGTTTCAGTCCTACGACGTTGCGATGCTGATCGACAGCGCGCTCAAGGAGGTGAAAGGGGCTCTTTCCGACAAGGCGAAATTGCGCGCCGCTTTGAGCAAGGCCGATTTCAAATCGGTGCGCGGCAATTTCAAGTTCAATAACAACCACTATCCGAAACAGGATTTCTATCTGGTCAAGGTCGCCAAGCGGCCGGATGGGAAGTTCCAGACCGAGATCGTCAAGAAGGTATTCGAGAACTACGGCGATCCGTACGCGTCGGAATGCCCGATGAAGTGATTCACTCGCGCCGATCGACGATGCGCGGCGCTTTGATGCTCGCTTCGAATTCCTTGGCGAGGGTGCCGAGCGGCAGCGGTACAATGTCCGCGCTGAGCTCGAACGTGCGCTTGATTGCATTCGATAGATCGAGCACCGCGGCTTGTTCATCGCAGTCGCGCTTGATCTCGACGCAGACCCGCAACACGTCCTCCGACCGTACCGTCACCGCCTCGCATTTGAAATCATTGACCGCCCGTTGCCGAAACAGCAGGTCCTCGAACTCGGCGTGGCCGATGTTCACGCCCTTGATCTTGAAGAAGCCGCTGGTGCGATGGGCATGGCGTACGACCGGAAACACCGAGAAAGGGCCACTGCCCCCGACCTGAGTGTCGCAGGTGACGAGGTCGCCGGACATCCAGCGCAGGAACGGGGTGACATTGTTGGTGAAGAGCGGGGTGACGACGAGCGCGCCGACCTCTCCGTCGGGCACCGGTTTCCCTGTGCCGGGCTCGACCACCTCGATGTAGAACAGATCGGTCCAGACGCGGAATCCAGCGGCCTCCCCGTCCTCGGCGCCCATCATGCCTGCTTCCGTCATCCCGAACGAATCGCGCAGCCGAGCGCCCCACATCATCTCGATCTTCTCGCGTTTGGCCTGCGAGATCGGCTCTGCCGAGCAGATCACGAGCTCGACCGAGCCGCGGGAAAGCTTCTCCCCATCCTGATCGGCGAGATTGGCGAGGTGCAACGCATAGCTCGACATTCCCATCCACACTGCCGGCTTAACCCTGTCGATGAGCTCGAGCTGGAGTGAGGACGGGGTCGTCGTGCCCGCGCCCGCCATGAGCACCGCCAACCCGCACTTCTCGGCGGCGCGGGCCATCATCTGGCCTGCCGGGTGGATGCCGAGCGGAAACGAGCAGTGCACCCGCTGCGGAGCGCTCACGCCCGCGCAATGGAACACGCGGCAGAAACCCAGCATCGCAGCCGCGAGATCGCGATGACTGCGCGGGTAGAACAATGGCCGGCCGGTCGTGCCGCCTGAGCGCCAATACTCGGAAATGCTGTCGCCGTCGGATCCGGGCAGGCAGAAATCCCGGTAGAACTCGGCATCGGACGTGCTGCGCAGCATGTCCTTGTCGAGAATGGGAATCCTCCCCCACTCGGCGGGATCATCCAGACGATCCACATCCACGTGGTCGAGCTTGCCCTTGAAGAACGGCGCTCGCTTTGCCTGCTCCACCGCATGACGCTTGCGCTCCGTTTGAACCCTGCGGATCGCGTCAGTGTCCGGCGGCGGGGAGAGCGAAACGGCGATGGAGCTCATCGAGGGTCACTCTTTTCCGGCATTAGACTGCCGATCCAGCGCTCCTGGCGGTCATAATGCTCGGGCAGCTCGTTGCATTCCTGCGCCCGCACCATGTCCACCAGGCGTAATTGCTTCGCTTCCGAATCCTCGGGAATCACATCGAGAGCATCCGCCAGCATTTCGGCATAGTCGTCGCCTACCGGACACACGTCGGC
This sequence comes from Xanthobacteraceae bacterium, assembly GCA_036498105.1. Taxonomy (GTDB): domain Bacteria; phylum Pseudomonadota; class Alphaproteobacteria; order Rhizobiales; family Xanthobacteraceae; genus VAZQ01. The sequence continues at coordinate 1,938 of DASXIG010000415.1, forward strand.
ACATCTGCGGCACCCCGTGATGACGCCGGCCCCTCGCAGAATGCTCTGCCAGAGATTGAACATGGTCTCGCTGCGCAAGAGGTCTTTTTTCTTCTGCACGTCCGGCTCGGAGATCACGGCTTCGATATGGCTGGTCAGCTTGGCAAAACCGTAGGGGGAGCGGTACGCATCGCAGGCTTCCCAGTCGCGATCCCAATGCCGCACGGCGTCGGCTGGACAGACCTTGAGACAACGCCCGCACGCAGGGCCGAGACAAAGGCTCACGGTACGGCGCCGGTCCGGCTCGACATCGAGCGACGACATGACCGCGGTGAGGATCACGCGCGGACCGAACTCCGGCGTCAGCAGCTGAAGATTGAGACCGAGCGTGCCGAGCCCCGCCTCCACAGCCGCGTGCGGCAGGGACAGCAAGGTCGTCATATGCTCCTTCGGCTGGTCGTTGTAGCGCCACGGATCGACGTGGGTCGGCGGCACGATGATCGCGGGATAGCCCAGCTCCTCCAGCCAGTAGACGAGCTCGAGCGAGATTTCCTCGAGCGTCGAAATGGTAAGCTCGTCATTGTAGAACTTCGTGCGGTCTCCCCACGGGATGATGCGCGCGACTCCGCTGTTGAGACGTTTGGCCAGCACGATCACGCGCCGGTAATCGAGCTCGGTGATGTCGATCGGCCGGCGCGGATCGGCAGGATCGGGTGGATGGCGGTTCATCAGCTCGCCGTCCGCAATCCCGACGAGGTCGGCGCCGAGCTCTCTGGCCTTGCGCTTGACGTCGTCAGCGGTGACGGGCTGGCGAAAGATGCCGACCATTCTGCTGCCTTGTCCTATTCTGTGCGCTCAGGCGCCGCCGCGGCCGCCCGTTCGTTCTGCAGCCGTTTGAACTGCTGGAGCTGCCGCGCCACGATTGCCTTATAGCCGTCCGGACCAACCCAGCGGATGTTCCATTCGTTGAGACCGCCGCCCCCATCACCGCGTTTTCTCGCAGCCTGCATCGCTTTGGCCAGCGCCACCTTCTCCGGCGTCTTCTCAGGGATGATCTTCTGGGGCTCGGCGAGATGGGCGTGATAATCGTTGCCGACCGGGCAGACGGCGAGGCAGCGCGGACAATCCCCAAAGGAGCCGACGACGCGCAGCAGCCCTTGCCAAAAACCGAAAAAATCTCGCGAGCGCGCCATTGCAATGAACTCCTCGGAGGCCGCACCCTCCCCTTGCGCATCGAATGCCCGCCCAAGGAATTTCAGAATCTGAGCAAAGCCGAACTCCTGGGCATGCTGAGCGCAGCCGCGCTTGTCGATGCCGAAATGCAGC
>DASXIG010000416.1:0-2329 GCA_036498105.1 Xanthobacteraceae bacterium
CTCCGCGCGGGGAAAGGCCGCAAGCTCTTCGTATCCGGCGTCAACCAGCAAGTCGATCTGGACGATCTGCTCGGCGTTTCGGGTCATGCACCGGACTGGGCGCGCTGCTGCATCGTGCTCGGCCATGAGGCCGACGATACCCTCGGCAATGCGCAGGAGACGGCGCAGTGGATCCGCGGCCAAGATTTTCACAGCCTGCGTCTCGTCACTGCCTGGTACCACATGCCGCGCAGCCTGCTCGAATTCGACCGGGCGATGCCGGAGATCGACATCGTCGCTCACCCTGTCTTTCCCGACCAGGTCAAGCAGGAACGTTGGTGGGCATGGCGCGGCACCGCTGCGCTGCTGGTCAACGAGTATGTCAAATACCTCGGAGCGCTCGCCCGTCCGCTGATCGAGCGGTGGCGACCGGCGACAATCGGCGGGCCGGATGAGGCGGCGCGCGCCGAGATGCCGCAATGAGCTGGGCGAGGGCGTTAGCCTTCAATCTCGCCTCCGTCGCTTGGACCGCGATCCTGGGCACCATCGGGTTGCCCTTTCTCTTCACACCGCGTGCCGTAACGATGCGGTTCGGCCGGTTCTGGGCAGCGAGCGTGCTGCTCTTGCTCAGGCTCATCGTCGGGCTCGACCATGAGATCCGCGGGCTCGATCGCGTCCCTCGCAGCGGCTGCATTATCGCTATGAAGCATCAATCCGCCTGGGACGCTCTGGCCTTGCCGGTTGTGCTCGGCGATCCTGCGGTCGTCGTGAAGCGTGAATTGTTGCTGCTGCCATTTTACGGCTGGTATGCGGCGCGCGCCGGCTCCATCGCGATCGACCGCAAGGCCGGGGCGGGCGCGTTGCGCCGGATGCTGACAAGGGCCCGACCGGTTGCAGCTGCCGGGCGGCCCATCGTGATTTTTCCGGAAGGAACGCGTGTTGCACCCGGTGAGCGCCGTGCGTATCAGCCCGGCGTCGCCGCGCTCTATCAGGCATTGGCCCTGCCGTTGGTGCCAGCGGCCGTCAATTCCGGCCTCTATTGGGGCCGGCGCAGTTTCGTCAAGCGCAAGGGCCGTATCGTCCTCGAATTTCTTGAACCGATCCCCCCGGGGCGCACCCGCCCACGCGTCATGGCCGAGCTCGAACGGCGGGTCGAGACCGCCACCGCAGCACTGCTACGCGAGGGCCAAGAAACCCGGCGGCGCTCGTGATCGGCGCCGCCGCTACACGGCTTCGTAAGGGAAGCGGCGGATTTTCTCGACGTTCCGGCCTTCGATGCGGATCAGCCGGGTCGGGCCTTCGCGGCGCGGCGAATGCAGGTCACCCTCGTTGTAGAGGTGTGCATCGCCGGGCGCCAGCGCGTATTCCTTGACCAGGCACACCTTGCCGGGCTTGTCCTCGGAGGCGGGCTCGATCATCGACCAGTCGCACATGATCGTCTTGCCGCGCGCCTGGCCATAGATTGCCCAGGTCGGACCGTGGTCGTGCGGCTTGCTCTCCCGCGCGCCGTGATTCACGTGGCCGAGAATACAGAACCCGAGCTCCGGATCCTCGTAGAGGATCTTCCGCTCCGGCACTCCGTCGTGCAGATGAGTGGCGACAAAATCCTCGTCCTTCAGCACATCCTGGACGAGCGCGCACACCTCCTTGCGGCCCTCCACCCCCGGATCCGCCGCAAGAATGCGGTGACACTCCCTGGAAAACTGTTCGAGAGAATAGCCCATCAAATCACCTCTCAGTCTGAACCCGACCGTAAAACTACTCCAATTCGTCATTCCCGCGAAAGCGGGAACCCGGGGCCCAGGTGCGAACGGTGTCCTCTGTTCAAGCCAGAGCCTGTCCATGGCGAAAGCAGGGGGCAGGCTCTCGATGAGATGGGGGAGAGCCCAGGATGTGGAACAGCCGCGCGACCCACCTCACCCTCCCGGCGCTGCCGCGCCGGGCCCCTCCCTCTCCCCCCGCAAGCGGGCGGAGAGGGGCAAGGCGCCCGTAGCGTGTGCATGCCCTAGCGCCTCCGCGGCGGTGACGACGGCATTCAGATCCTGGCGACGAGCCGGCCGGTGCCCTCAATAACTTCGTCCCAGTCATCGACTTCGCGATTCACCGGCGCCACCATGATGTGCTGGACCCCGATCGCCTCATAAGCGGCGACGCGTTCGCGCAATTCGCCTTCGTCCTTGCCATTCCAGTGTGTCCGCATCGAAATCGTGAACTCCGGCTCGGGCCGGTCGCGGCGCAGGCGCTCGACGATCGGCCCGGCCTCTTCCGGCGTCAGCTGGCTGCCGTGCCATCCGTCGCCGATCCTCACCGTGCGTTTGTAGGCGGCCTCCGAGCGTGCGCCGAACCAGAT
>DASXIG010000417.1:0-2956 GCA_036498105.1 Xanthobacteraceae bacterium
CCGATCTTGCGCAGGCGCAAACTTATCCCAGCCGGGAACCGATCAAGGTGGTCGTACCCTTCCCGCCGGGAGGACCGACCGACGGCATGGCGCGCATCATCTCCGACCGGCTGGCAACGGTGCTGGGACAGAGCATCGTGATCGAAAACCGCGGCGGCGCCGGCGGCAGCATCGGCGGTAAGTTCGTCGCGGCCGCCGATCCCGATGGCTACACTCTCTTGATGACTCCGGGTGGAGCGCTGACGACCGGCCCGGCCGTGAACCCCGACATCGGCTACGATCCGGTCAAGGTGTTTGCGTCGGTCTGCCAGCTGATCGAGACGCCGCTGATCATCTCGGTTCACCCGGACCTGCCGGCGAAATCAATGGCCGAGGTCGTGGCCTACGCCAAGGCCAATCCAGGCAAGATCCGCTGGGGCTCGCAAGGGTTTGGCACCGCGCCGCACCTGCTCGCCGAAATGTTCAAGCTCGAAGCCGGCATCAACATCTTGCACGTGCCCTATCGCGGAACCGGCCCCATGCTCAACGCCATTCTGGCCAACGAGGTGCAGATCATCGCCGATCCCAGCACCACCAGCCTGCCCTATATCGAGGACGGCAAGCTGCGCCCGATCGCAATCGCCGGCAACGTGCGCCATCCGAAATTGCCCAACGTCCCGACCGTGGTCGAGGCCGGCTTTCCCAAGTTGCAGGCGCCCTTTTGGCTCGCGGTTGTGGCGCCCGCTGGAACGCCACCCGCCATCATCGGCAAGCTCAACAGCGCATTCCACCAGGCGCTCGCCGCCGCTGAGACCCGCGCGCGGCTCGACGCACTCGGCGCCGAGATCAAGATCGGCACCGCGCAGGATCTCGACAAGATGCTCGCCGCGGAGCGCGCGCAGTGGACCGCCGTCGTCAAGGCTGCGAACATCAAGATGGAATGACACGTCACGCGCGCGGCTTCCGGGCCGGCGTCGAACCTTCTTCCGCATCGGCACGGAAATTCCATGGCCATATTCCGTCGTGATACGCGCGCTGAAGCCGAGTTCCGCTTGACCGTGCGGACCTGGCTCGAGGCCAATCTGCCGGTCGCGCTGCGGGGGCGCACGGCGCGACCACCGCCCGCGGAGCTGATGCCCTGGTATCGGACCCTGTCGGACAAAGGCTGGATCGCGCCGCATTGGCCCAAGGAATACGGCGGCATGGGCGCCACGCTCAACGAACAGATCATCATGACGGAGGAGCTGGCGCGCGTCGGCGCCCCACAGCTGCCGGCGCAGGGGCTCAATCACATCGGCCCGATCCTGATCGAGTTTGCCACCGACGCGCAGAAGGCGCGACATCTGCCGCCTATCATTGCCGGTACCGTGATCTGGGCGCAGGGTTATTCCGAGCCCGGCGCCGGCTCCGATCTCGCCAGCCTTGCCACCCGGGCAACGCTCCAAGGCGATCATTTCGTGGTCCAGGGGCAAAAAATATGGACCACATGGGGTCATCATTCGGATTGGATGTTCGCGTTGGTGCGCACCGATCCGCAGGCGCAGCCGCGGCACGCCGGCATCAGCTTCCTGCTGATCGATCTGCACAGTCCTGGCATCACAATCAGACCGATCAAGACGATCGCGGGCGATGACGAGTTCAGTGAAGTGTTTTTCGACAACGTCATCGTGCCCGCCGAAAATCTGGTGGGTAAGCTGAACGACGGCTGGCGCATCGCCAACGCGCTATTGGGGCACGAGCGCATCGGGACCTCAAATCCGCAATACGCATTGATGGCGCTTGATCGCATCAAGACAATGGCGCGCGCCTCCGGGATCATGGCGGATCCGGCTTTCCAGGACCGTCTTGCGGCCGCCAGTATCAATGTTACGGCGTTGTCGGCGCTCTTCAGCCATGCGGTGGAGCTCGCCAATCAAAAGCAGAGTCCCGGGCCGGAATCGTCGATTATCAAGATTTTCGGTTCCGAGCTTCTCCAATCGCTCAATGACCTCTTGATAGAAGCGGCGGGCAGCCACGCGCCTGCGGAAAAGCCGATCGGGACCGCGTTCGGCACGGTGGACGTGTCAGCGTCTTTCCTCCAGGTGCGGCGCGCGACGATCTATGGCGGCTCCTCGGAGATCCAGCGCAATATCGTGGCCCGCCGCGTCCTCAACCTGCCGAATTGATATGTCGAATCGATTGTTGGAACCATAGGCGGTCATGGACCTTCATCTGACGGCGGAGCAGATTTTGTTGCGCGACAGCGCCGCGAAATTCATCGGCGCGGCGGGGCCGAAAGTCGCGCGCGGTTGGCGTGAACGCGATCCTGGTTTTGCGCCCGAGAAGCTGCGACAGGCCGGAGCACTGGGCTGGCTCGGCATCCTTGTTCCGCCTTCCGCAGGTGGACTTGGTCTTGGCCTCACTGAGCTCGCTTTGGTGCTTGAGCAGGCCGGACGCGGGCTCGTCTGCGAGCCGATCGGGCTGGCAGCGATCTCGGCGGCCGCGTTGGCGCAAGGCTACACGGCGCATCCGATGCTGAGCCGAGCGATGACAGGCGCGGCCCTGGTCGTGCCGGCGCTGCAGGAGAGCGCGCATGGCGACGATCTGCTCGAACCGCGCACCCAGGCCGCGGACGTCGACGGCTCACCGCGCCTGACCGGAACCAAGACCTTCGTTTGCGCCGACGGCGCCGATGGCTTCCTGGTCAGCGCCGGCGGGCGCGATGGACCTGCGTTATATTATGTGGCGCGTGACGCTCCCGGGGGCAGCCTGTCGACAACTCAGACTGTGGACGGTCGCAAGCTTTCAACCCTCGACCTTAAAGATGCGCCCGCCGCGCTCATCCCATCGCGGCAATCGTCGCGCGGTGCCGTCGAGGCGGTCGCCGATCTCGCGCTCATCGCCCTGTCGGCCGAGTTGCTCGGCGTCATGGAGAAAGCGCAAGAGATCACGTTCGACTATCTGCGCGTCCGCAAGCAGTTCGGCAAGCCGATCGGCA
>DASXIG010000418.1:0-2430 GCA_036498105.1 Xanthobacteraceae bacterium
CGGCATTCCGTTCAATGCCTCGGACGAAGGCTTCGCCGCCAGGTTCGGGCTGGAATTCAGCCCGATATACCGAATCCTGTTTCTGTATTATTTGATTCTGAGCTTGGCTTTCGTCACCGCGGCGATGACGGTGCGGCTGCGCCGGCTTCCGCTCGGGAGGGCGTGGGAAGCCCTGCGGGAAGACGAGATCGCCTGCCGCTCGCTCGGCATCAACACGACCAACACCAAGCTCACCGCCTTCGCCATGGGGGCGATGTTCGCGGGTTTTGCCGGATCGTTTTTCGCTGCCCGTCAGGGATTCATATCGCCCGAGAGCTTCACATTCATGGAATCGGCGGTGATTGTCGCAATCGTAGTCCTCGGCGGCATGGGCAGCCTGCTGGGGGTCGCGATCGCCGCGGTGCTGATGATCGGGGGAACCGAGATCATGCGTGAGCTCGATTTTCTCAAGACCGTATTCGGGTCCGACTTCGATCCGACCCAATACCGCATGCTCCTGTTCGGCTTTGCGATGGTGCTCATCATGATCTGGAGACCGCGCGGCCTGATCGCGACGCGCGATCCGTCCATCTTGCTGCACGAGGCGCAACGCAGGGCAGCGGCCGATGACGGCGCAAAGCCGATGCGAACCGCTCCGCTGCGTTCCGAGCCGGGCGCATGAACGCCGTTGCCTACGATATGCGCGCGCGCGAGCGGCCTGAGCTCGCCAACGTTGCGCCCATATTGCGGGTCGATCATCTGAGCATGCGTTTCGGCGGCCTGCTTGCCGTCTCCGATCTGTCGTTTACGGTTGGACGGCGCCAGATCACTGCCTTGATAGGTCCGAATGGCGCCGGGAAGACCACAGTCTTCAATTGCATCACCGGCTTCTACAAACCGACGGAGGGGCGGATTGCGCTGCAATCCGGCGAGCCCGGAATATGGGGCGAGCTCGAATGGCTGACCGATCGGGGCACGCGCAGCCTTGATCGCGGGACGGGCGCACTGTTCCTGCTCGAGCGCATGCCCGACTACCTGGTGACGCAGAAGGCGCGCGTCGCGCGAACGTTCCAGAACATTCGCCTGTTCCCGGGCATGACGGTGCTGGAAAATCTCCTCGTCGCCCAGCACAATGCCCTGATGCGGGCCTCGGGCTTCACGATCTTCGGCGCGCTCGGCTTGCCGCTGTATGCGCGGGCGGAGCGCGCCGCCGTCGACAAGGCGCGCTACTGGCTCGATCGGATCGGGCTTCTGGACCGTGCCGACAATGCCGCCGGCGACTTGCCCTATGGCGCGCAGCGCCGGCTCGAGATCGCGCGCGCAATGTGCACGGAGCCGGCCCTGCTCTGCCTTGACGAGCCCGCGGCGGGGCTCAATGCGCACGAGAGCGCCGAGCTCGGGCAATATCTGGATGCCATCCGGGATGAGCACCAGACCTCGATCTTCCTGATCGAGCACGACATGACTGTGGTGATGGAAATTTCAGACCACATTATCGTGCTCGACCACGGCCAGAAGATCGCAGACGGCACGCCGGAGGACATCCGGGCCGATGCGAAAGTTATTGCGGCCTATCTGGGCGTCGAGGAAAGCGAGATCCCGGAGTCCTGATGCGCGCGCCGCTCCTTTCCGTCCGCGGCGTCAAAGCATATTACGGCCACATCGCCGCGCTGCGGGGCGTCGATGTCGAAGTCGGGGAAGGCGAGATCGTCGCATTGATCGGCGCCAACGGCGCCGGGAAATCGACGCTCATGATGACGATCTTCGGGAACCCGCGCGCGCGCGACGGCCGCATCGTCTATGCGAACCGGGATATCACACGGCTTCCCACGCACGAGATCGCGGCTCTGAAGATTGCGCAGGCGCCGGAAGGCCGGCGCATTTTCCTCCGCATGACCGTCATGGAGAACCTGCAGATCGGGGCCGCACTGGCGGACCCCAGCCATTTTCAGGCCGATCTGGAGCGCGTGTTTACGCTGTTCCCGCGCATCAAGGAGCGGCTCGATCAGCGCGGCGGGACGCTCTCCGGCGGCGAGCAGCAGATGCTCGCAATTGCGCGCGCGCTGATGGGGCGCCCTCGCCTGCTTCTTCTCGACGAGCCCTCGCTGGGATTGGCACCGCTTGTCGCGCGTCAGATATTCGGCGCCATCCGGCGGCTCAATCGCGAAGAGGGCCTCACCGTCTTTCTGGTGGAGCAGAACGCATTTCATGCGCTCAGATTGGCGCACCGCGGTTATGTGATGGTCAATGGGCTGATCACGATGTCTGGAAGCGGACGGGAGCTTCTGGAGAAGGAGGAGGTCAGGGCCGCCTATCTCGAAGGGGGGAGGCACTGAGCATGAGGTTCTCCTTGCCCGATTTTCTCTCTGACGAGCAGTCGCTCGGCATCTTCCTGCTGGTCAGCGTAGCGATGGGCGGCGGCGCTGCCTGGCTTGCCGGACGGGCGATCGC